>NZ_JBEFST010000014.1:0-184469 GCF_053483675.1 Mycolicibacterium sp. XJ1819
GCTAGCCGCAGGTAATCACGCCGAAGTCGCTATCCAACGGTTGTCATGGCTTGACCGATGCTTCGGCGCTAGCCTTTAGGCGGCGGTGAAGCGGGTAACCGCAGAGAGATCAAGACGGCGAGCGCCGGGCGCTCGCGTGATGCGAAGGAATCGAGGCGAGTAGCTACCGTGAGCTCACCTTCACCATTCGGACAAAACGAGTGGTTGGTCGAGGAGATGTACCGCAAGTTTCGCGAGGATCCCTCCTCGGTAGATCCCAGTTGGCATGAATTCCTGGTCGACTACTCCCCCGAACCAACAGACAGCCAAGCCGCCAGCGCCGGCAACGGACAACAGGCCGCCGCCCCGGTAGCTCCGCCCGAACCCGCACCCGCGCCGCCCCCGGCCAAGAAGTCGGCACCGCAAAAGCCCGCCGCCGAAAAGGCCGAGAAGAAGGCCGAACCCAAGCCCGAACCCAAGGCTCAGCCGAAACCGAAGGCGTCCGCCGCGGCGCAAACCGACGGCGATGAGGTGCAGGTGCTGCGCGGCGCCGCCGCCGCAGTGGTGCGCAACATGTCGGCCTCGCTGGAAGTGCCGACGGCGACGAGCGTGCGCGCGATCCCGGCCAAGGCGATGATCGACAACCGGATCGTCATCAACAACCACCTCAAGCGCACCCGCGGCGGCAAGGTCTCGTTCACCCACCTGATCGGCTACGCGATGGTGCAGGCGGTCAAGGCGTTCCCGAACATGAACCGGCATTTCGCCGAAGTGGACGGTCGGCCCTCGGCCGTCACCCCCGAGCACGTCAACCTCGGGCTGGCCATCGACCTTCAGGGCAAGGGCGGCTCGCGACAACTCGTCGTCGCGGGCATCAAGAAAGCCGACACGATGCGGTTCGGTCAGTTCATCGCCGCCTACGAAGACATCGTCAGGCGGGCGCGCGACGGCAAGCTGACCGCCGACGACTTTGCCGGCGTGACGATTTCGTTGACCAACCCCGGCACCATCGGGACCGTGCACTCCGTGCCCCGGCTGATGCAGGGTCAGGGCACGATCCTCGGCGTCGGTGCGATGGAGTATCCCGCGGAGTTCCAGGGCGCCAGCGAGGAACGCATCGCCGAGTTGGGCGTCGGCAAGCTGGTCACCCTGACATCGACGTATGACCACCGCATCATCCAGGGCGCGGAGTCCGGCGACTTCCTGCGCACCATTCATCAGCTGCTCATCGACGACGATTTCTTCGACGAGATCTTCCGCGAACTCGGCATCCCCTACGAGCCCGTGCGGTGGCGCACCGACAACCCGGACTCGATCGAGGACAAGAACGCCCGCGTCATCGAACTGATCGCGGCCTACCGCAACCGCGGCCACCTGATGGCCGACATCGATCCCCTGCGGCTGGACAAGGACCGCTTCCGCAGCCACCCCGACCTCGACGTGCTCACCCACGGGCTGACGCTGTGGGATCTGGACCGCGAGTTCAAGGTGAACGGCTTCGCCGGCGCCGAGCGCAAGAAGCTGCGCGACGTGCTCGCGGTGCTGCGCGACGCGTACTGCCGCCACATCGGGGTGGAGTACACCCACATCCTGGAGCCCGCCCAGCAGCAGTGGCTGCAGGAACGGTTGGAGAACGGCCACGACAAGCCCACCGTCGCCGAGCAGAAGTACATCCTGTCCAGGCTGAACGCGGCCGAGGCGTTCGAAACGTTCTTGCAGACCAAATACGTTGGGCAGAAACGTTTCTCGCTAGAGGGAGCGGAAACCGTCATCCCGATGATGGACGCGGCGATCGATCAGGCCGCCGAGCACGCCCTCAACGAGGTCGTGATCGCGATGCCGCACCGCGGCCGGCTGAACGTGCTGGCCAACATCGTTGGCAAGCCGTACTCGCAGATCTTCAGCGAGTTCGAGGGCAATCTGAACCCGTCGCAGGCGCACGGTTCCGGCGACGTCAAGTACCACCTCGGCGCGACAGGCACCTACATCCAGATGTTCGGCGACAACGACATCGAGGTTTCGCTGGTGGCCAACCCGTCGCATCTGGAGGCCGTCGACCCGGTGGTGGAAGGACTGGTCCGGGCCAAGCAGGATCTGCTGGACAAGGGCGAGGCGGGCTCCGAAGAGTTCCCCGTGGTGCCCATGGTGCTGCACGGTGACGCCGCGTTCGCCGGGCAGGGCGTGGTGGCCGAGACGCTGAACCTCGCGCTGCTGCGCGGATATCGCACCGGCGGCACGATCCACATCGTGGTCAACAACCAGATCGGCTTCACCACGTCGCCGACCGACTCCCGGTCCTCTGAGTACTGCACCGACGTGGCGAAGATGATCGGCGCGCCGATCTTCCACGTCAACGGCGACGATCCGGAAGCCTGCGTCTGGGTGGCCCGGCTGGCCATGGACTTCCGCCAGAAGTTCAAGAAGGACGTCGTCATCGACATGCTGTGCTACCGCAGGCGCGGTCACAACGAGGGCGACGACCCGTCGATGACGCAGCCGTACATGTACGACGTCATCGACACCCGGCGCGGCGTCCGCAAGACCTACACCGAGGCGCTGATCGGCCGCGGCGACATCTCGATGAAAGAGGCCGAGGACGCGCTGCGCGACTACCAGGGCCAGCTCGAGCGGGTGTTCAACGAGGTCCGCGAGCTGGAGAAGCACCCGATCGCGCCGAGCGCATCGGTGGAGTCCGACCAGATGGTGCCCGCCGGGATGAAGACCGGGGTGGACAAGTCGCTGTTGGCCCGCATCGGCGATGCCCACCTGGCCTACCCCGAGAACTTCAACGTGCATCCGCGGGTCAAGCCGGTGCTGGAGAAGCGCCGCGAGATGGCCTACGAGGGCAAGGTGGACTGGGCGTTCGCCGAGCTGTTGGCGTTGGGATCCTTTGTGGCCGAAGGCAAGATGGTGCGGCTGACGGGTCAGGACACCCGGCGCGGCACGTTCAGCCAACGGCACTCGGTGATCATCGACCGCACCACCGGCGAGGAGTTCACCCCTCTGCAACTGCTGGCCACCAACCCCGACGGCACGCCGACCGGCGGCAAGTTCGAGGTGTACGACTCGGCGTTGTCGGAGTTCGCAGCGGTGGGTTTCGAGTACGGATACTCCGTCGGCGACCACGACGCGATGGTGTTGTGGGAGGCGCAGTTCGGCGACTTCGTCAACGGCGCGCAGTCGATCATCGACGAGTTCATCTCCTCGGGTGAGGCCAAGTGGGGTCAGCTCTCCGATGTGGTGTTGCTGCTGCCGCACGGCCACGAGGGTCAGGGTCCCGACCACACCTCGGGACGTATCGAGCGGTTCCTGCAACTGTGGGCGGAGGGGTCGATGACGATCGCGATCCCGTCGACGCCCGCGAACTACTTCCACCTGCTGCGCAGGCACGGCCTGGACGGGATCCAGCGACCGCTGATCGTGTTCACCCCGAAGTCGATGCTGCGCAACAAGGCCGCGGTCAGCGACCTCAAGGACTTCACCGAGGCGAAGTTCCGCTCGGTGCTCGAGGAGCCCACCTACGAGGAGGGCACCGGCGACCGCAGCAAGGTCCGGCGGCTGTTGTTGACCAGCGGCAAGCTGTACTACGAGCTGGCGGCGCGCAAGAACAAGGACAAGCGCGAGGACGTCGCGATGGTGCGCGTCGAACAACTCGCCCCGCTGCCACGGCGGCGCCTGGCCGAGACCCTGGACCGCTACCCCAACGTCGAGGAATACTTCTGGGTCCAGGAGGAGCCCGCCAACCAGGGCGCATGGCCGACGTTCGGCCTGACGCTGCCCGAGGTGCTGCCCGAGAAGCTCTCGGGCATCCGGCGGATCTCGCGGCGGGCGATGTCGGCGCCGTCGTCGGGTTCGTCGAAGGTGCACGCGGTCGAACAGCAGGAGATCATCGACGAGGCCTTCGAGTAGCACCTGCTCCCGGCGGGGCGACAGGCCGCGGTGTGTCCGGAGTTCGCGCACGCTCACGCCAGGGCGGGCCGCCGCAGGCGCTACCGCCGGTACCGGCTAGCCTCGTCTGCAGTCCACTGACACGAGGGAGTGACCATGGAGGGCTTCGCCGGAAAGGTCGCGGTGGTGACCGGTGCCGGATCGGGCATCGGGCAGGCACTGGCCGTCGAACTCGGCCGCTCGGGCGCCAGCGTGGCGATCAGCGACGTCGACACCGAGGGCCTGGCCGTCACCGAGGAACGGCTCAAGGCCATCGGCGCGCCGGTCAAGGCCGATCGGCTCGACGTGACCGAACGTGAGGCGTTCGAGCTGTACGCCGACGCGGTGGCCGAGCACTTCGGGAAGGTCAACCAGATCTACAACAACGCCGGGATCGCGTTCGCAGGCGATATCGAGATCAGCCAGTACAAAGACATCGAGCGCGTGATGGACGTCGACTTCTGGGGCGTGGTCAACGGCACCAAAGTTTTTCTGCCCCATCTGATCTCCTCCGGCGACGGGCATGTCGTCAACATCTCGAGCATCTTCGGGCTGTTCTCGGTGCCCGGCCAGGCCGCATACAACGCGGCGAAGTTCGCGGTGCGGGGGTTCACCGAGGCGCTGCGGCAGGAGATGCTGGTCGCCGGCCATCCGGTGAAGGTGACGACCGTGCACCCCGGTGGCATCAAGACCGCGATCGCGCGGAACATGACCGCCGCCGAGGGCCTCGACAAGACCGAGTTGGCCCAGACGTTCGACAAGAAACTGGCGAGCACCTCACCGGAGAAGGCGGCACGGATCATTCTCGACGGTGTGCGGCGAAACCGGGCGCGCGTGCTCGTCGGCGCCGATGCCAAGGTGCTCGACCTGATCGTGCGTGTCACCGGATCGGGATATCAGCGGCTGTTCTCCGCGGCGACCGCCCGGTTCATGCCGACCGCGAAGTAGCGCCGTCAGGCGCCGAGCGGATGTTCGTCGAGAAACGCGTTCGCGACGTGGCCCGGATCGGCGCCGTCGGCGACCTCGGCTCGCATCCGGGCCAGCGCAGCGGTGTCCAGTACGCCCGCCACCTCGTTGAGCGCCAGCACCTGTGACTCGTTGAGTTCGTTGCGCCGGTACAGCGGCACCAGGTTTTCGGCGCGGATCAGCGAGGTGCGGTCCGAGAGCGTCAGCAACTCCGACGGCACGTCGTATGCGGCGGTCGTCGTCCATGCCGCGTTCACCCGGCCGGCCCGCACCGCATTGAAAAGCGCTGCACTATCGTCGAATTCGCGCGGCGTCGCGATCCGGCAGGTACCGAGCACGGCAGGTACGGCCGCGTCGGCCACTCGCCCGACCCTGAGGTCGTCGCAGTGGCGCACCGCCGCGGTCACGTCGCGGCCACCCCAGTCCGTCGCGGTGGCCTCGGTGACCGCCAGCGCGGGCTTGTCCTGCGCCGACTCGGTGTAGTCCCCCGCCGCGACGCCTTCGGGCAGCACCGACACCATGTCGCGGTAGACCTGGCTGGCCGATCGGGCCACCGCGTCGGGATCGAACCGGCGCAGCACCCGGCCGGTGAAGGCGGGCACCACCCGAACCCGCGCGGAGTCCAGTTCGACCAGCGGATCTAAAAACTCCTCGACATGCGCCGGATTGCCGTAGAACCGCAGCGCGGCGGCGTAGAGATGGGCGATAAGCGCCGCTTGCGGACCGGGTTCGGCGCCGACCGGGATCGACGGCACAGTGGCCGGGCCGCTGCTGCACCCGGCGGTCACCAGCACGACCAGCGCGACGAGCGTGCGGACGAGCCGGCCCACGGGCGGCCTAGGCGCCGGACGCGGCCGCGACCGCCTGCGCCACCGCCGGGGCGACCCGCGGATCCAGCACGCTGGGCACGATGCGGTCGACCGACAGGTCGTCGCCCAGCACCGAGAAGATCGCCTCGGCGGCCGCCACCTTCATCTGCTCGGTGATCCGGGGCGCATCGGCGTCCAGGGCGCCCCGGAACACCCCCGGGAAGGCCAGCACGTTGTTGATCTGGTTCGGGAAGTCACTGCGGCCGGTGGCCACCACCGCCGCGTGTTTCTTGGCGTCGTCGGGGTGAATCTCGGGGTCGGGATTGGACAACGCGAACACGATGCTGTCCGGTGCCATCGTCGCCACCAGCTCCACGGGCACCACCCCGGCCGACAGCCCCAGGAAGACGTCGGCGCCCTTGAGCGCCTCGGCCATCCCGCCGCTCAGTCCGGTGGGGTTCGTCAGCTCGGCGAGCTCGGTCTTGTAGGTGTTGAGGTTGCCGCGGTCCCTGTGCAGGATGCCCTGCGAGTCCAGCACGGTGACGTCGCGAACGCCCTTGGCCAACAGGATCTTTGCACAAGCGACGCCCGCCGCGCCCGCACCGGAGATGACGACGCGCAGCGCGGCGATGTCGCGGTCGAGCACCGTGGCCGCACCGATCAGTGCCGCCAGCACGACGATTGCGGTGCCGTGCTGGTCGTCATGCATGACGGGGCAGTCCAACGCCTCGATGAGCCGGCGTTCGATCTCGAAGCAGCGCGGCGCCGAGATGTCTTCGAGGTTGACCGCGCCGAACGACGGCCGCATCCGCACCAGCGTCTCGACGATCTCGTCGGGGTCCTTGGTCTCCAGCACGATCGGGATCGAATCCAGATCGGCGAACGCCTTGAACAGCGCGCTCTTGCCCTCCATCACCGGCAGTGCGGCCGCCGCACCGATATCGCCCAGTCCCAGCACCGAGGTGCCGTCGCTGACCACCGCGACCATCCGGTGTGACCAGGTGTATCGCGCGGCCAGCGTGTGGTCGGCGGCGATCGCCCGGCTGACCTGCGCCACCCCCGGGGTATAGGCGATCGACAGCGCGCGCTGGGTGTCCAGTGGCGCATTGAGCGCTACGGAAAGCTTGCCGCCCACATGGGCTGAGAAGATCTCTTCATCGCTGAGCTCGATCGGAGGTTCGGGCTGCGACAAGCCATTCACCAAGTGCGACGCAGTTTCGGACACGCACCGAGCGTACTGGCCCGGCCTGGCCCGACCGTCAAGGGGCTGGTCGAAGCCCCTGCTCAGATCAGCCCGAGGTCGGTGACGGCCTTGCGCTCGTCGGCCAGCTCGGCGGTGGACTTGTCGATGCGACCGCGCGAGAAGTCGTCGATCTCCAGGCCCTGCACGATGCTCCAGTCGCCGCCCTTGGTGGTGACCGGGAACGACGAGATCAGCCCCTCCGGAACGCCGTAGCTGCCGTCGGAGATCACCGCCATCGACACCCAGTCGTCCTTCGGGGTGCCCAGCAGCCAGTCGCGAGCGGCGTCCACGGTCGCCGACGCTGCCGAGGCCGCCGACGAGGCGCCGCGGGCCTCGATGATCGCCGCGCCGCGCTTGGCGACGGTCGGGATGAAGTCGTTCTCGATCCAGTTCTGGTCGTTGACCACCTTCGCGGCGTTCTTGCCGCCCACCTCGGCGTGGAACAGGTCGGGGTACTGGGTGGCCGAGTGGTTACCCCAGATGGTGATCTTCTTGATGTCCGTCACCGCCGCCCCGGTCTTCTTGGCCAGCTGCGAGATCGCCCGGTTGTGGTCCAGCCGGGTCAGTGCGGAGAACCGCTCGCGGGGGATGTCAGGTGCGTTGGACATCGCGATCAGCGCGTTGGTGTTGGCGGGGTTGCCGGTCACGCCGATTCGGACGTCGTCGGCGGCGACCTCGTTCAGCGCCTTGCCCTGCGCGGTGAAGATCGCGCCGTTGGCCTCGAGCAGGTCGCCGCGCTCCATCCCCGGACCGCGCGGCCGGGCGCCGACCAGCAGCGCCAAGTTCGCGCCGTCGAAGATCTTGTTCGCGTCCGCCCCGATCTCCACGCCCGCGAGCAGCGGAAACGCGCAGTCGTCGAGCTCCATCACGACACCCTCCAGGGCCTTGAGGGCGGGCTCGATCTCGAGCAGCCGAAGCTCGATGGGCCGGTCGGGCCCCAACAGCGAGCCGCTGGCAAGGCGGAACAGCAGGCTGTAGCCGATCTGACCGGCGGCGCCGGTGACCGCGATCTTCAGGGGAGATGTGCTCACGTCAAAGGCTCCTTGGAAGAGATGAGGTTCGGGGTTGAAACTAGCGCACCGCGATCGCGCCCCGATTTCGGACTCCGCCGCTCAAGTGGGCTTGGCGGCCCGCCGCTCAAGTGGGCTTGGCGGCCCGCCGCTCAGGTGGGCTTGGCGGCTCGCCGCTCAAGTGGGCTTGGCGGCCCGCCGCCGTGGGTCCGTCACATCGACCCCGTCCTGCACCCACGCCTCACGCATCGCCTCGGCCCCCTTCAGCCGCACCCAGGCCGCCTCGGTCGCGGTGATCGGGGTGGCCGACAACACCTTCACCGGCGGCAACGGGTCGGTCAGCGCGACGTCGTCGATGTCGCTGTCGCCCAGCAGAAAAGCGGTGAACGACGCCGAATCCCACAGCGGAGACTCGAGATCGACCAACGCGTCCGCTTCCAGGATCAGACCCTCGACGGCCGGTGCGGCGGCCAACACCGCCACCGAACGGGCCAGACCGGTCGGTGTCGGGCCGCGCAACGCCACCACCACCTCCGCGCGTGGGCCGTGTAGCGCATCGGTGACCAGTTCGGTCGGATCGAACATGGGATGGCGCGAACACCCCAGCGACACATAGTGGGCCGCGCCGTCGTCGTCCGGCCCGAAGCGCAGCACCTCGATGCTCTCCGTGCCCAGGAAGGTGACGCTGGCCGCGTCGGGTTCCGCCGCGACGCCGACTCGGGCGAAATGTTCGCGCAGATGCGTGCGGACCGTCGCCAGGACGTCGATCACTCGGTGGTGGGCGTCGGCTCGCCCGACGCAGGCGGCTCGCCCGACGCGGGCTTCTCACCCGACGCCGCCTTCTCGCTCGGCGGGTCCTCCCCCAACATCAGATTCCGGCCGGAATCGGGGTCGAACAGTGTCACCCTCTTGGTCTCCAGCGCGAGCTCGATCGTCTGCCCCTGCTTCACCTGCGACTCGGTGGAGACCCGCGCCACGAACTCGTTTTCACCGATGCCCGACTCGGCGGCCAGTTCAGCCAGCAGCGCCGCCTGCGCTCCGGCGCCCTCGGTCTTGAAGTGCACGTACTTGTCGGCGCCGAGCGACTCCACCAACTCGACGTTCACCTCGAAGGTCAGCGCCTGGATCCGGGCATAACCGTCGAGCACCGCGGCATCCTCGAAATGCTCCGGGCGCAGGCCGGCGATCACGTTGGTGGGGGCGTTGTTTCGAGCGAGAAGATCGAGAACATCCTGGGTCAGCGTCACCTCACCGAACGGCAACCGCACCCCCACGTCGGTCATGGTGGCCGGGAAGAAGTTCATCGAGGGTGAACCGATGAATCCCGCGACGAACAGGTTCGACGGTCGATGGTAGAGCTCGTCGGGCGTGCCGATCTGCTGCGCGACACCGGCCAACAGCACCACCACCCGATCGCCCAGCGTCATCGCCTCGGTCTGGTCGTGGGTCACATAGACCGTCGTGGTGCCCAGCTTGTCCTGCAACCGCGCGATCTCCGAACGCATCTGCACGCGCAACTTGGCGTCCAGGTTCGACAACGGCTCGTCCATGAGGAACGCCTTGGGGTTGCGCACGATCGCGCGGCCCATGGCCACCCGCTGCCGCTGCCCGCCCGACAGTTGAGCCGGTTTGCGGTCCAACAGGTCTGACAGATCGAGAATCTGCGCCGCCTCCTCGACCTTGCGGGCGATCTCGTCCTTGCGCATCTTCGCCAGCGTCAGCGGAAACGCGATGTTCTGCCGCACCGTCATGTGCGGATAAAGGGCATAGGACTGGAAGACCATTGCGATGTCGCGGTCCTTCGGCGCCTTCTCGTTGACCCGCTCGCCGTCGATGCGCAACTCTCCCGAGGTGATGTCTTCGAGCCCGGCGATCATGTTCAGCGTCGTGGACTTCCCGCAACCGGACGGCCCGACCAGGATGATGAACTCGCCGTCGGCGATCGTCAACGACAGTTCCTTCACGGCCGTAGCGCCGCCTGCGTAACTCTTGGTCACCCGGTCCAACACGATCTCGGCCATCGATTACCCCTTCACCGCACCGGACGTCAATCCCGAGACGATCCGTCGTTGGAAGATTAGGACAAAGATGATGATCGGAATGGTGATGACCATCGCACCCGCCGCGATCGACCCCGTCGGCTCCTCGAACTGTGAACTGCCGGTGAAGTTCGCGATCGCCACCGGCGCGGTGATGGCCCGCTCCGTAGCGGTCAGCGACAGCGCCAGCAGCAGGTCGTTCCAGGCGAAGATGAACACCAGGATCGCCGCGGTGACGATGCCCGGCGCGGCCAACGGCGCTATCACCCTGCGGAACGCCTGCCCCGGTGTGGCGCCGTCCATCTTCGCGGCCTTCTCCAGATCCCACGGAATCTCGCGGAAGAACGCCGAGAGCGTGTAGATCGCCAACGGCAGCGCGAAGGTGATGTAGGGAATGATCAGGCCGGGCCACGTGTCGAACAGCCCGATGCGCCGTTCGATGTTGAACAGCGGTGTCACCAAAGATATCTGCGGGAACATCGCGATCAGCAAGGCTGCGCCGACCAGCAGACGCTTACCCGGAAAGTCCAGCCGCGCAACGGCATAGGCCGCCATGCCGCCGATGGCAACAGCGATCAGCGTGGTGATCAACCCGATCCCCACCGAGTTGACCAACGCCGAGGTGAAGAAGTTGCCCTGGAAGATCGCCTTGTAGTTGTCGAACGTCACCTCGGTGGGGATCAGCTTGCCGTCCTTGACCGTTGCCGTCGACTTCAGCGACAGGCTCAGAATCCACAGCACCGGGAACAAGGCGTAGATGATGACGAGGGCGTCGACGACGATCCAACCGGTCGCGCGCCGGGGAGTCACCCGCTCATTCACCTCAGCGATCCTCCCGATCGGCTCCGGGCGCCGAGGCGCCGAAGATCTTGATGTAGATGAACGCGATGGTCGCCACCGACAGGAAGATCAACACGCTGATCGCCGACCCCAACCCGAGGTTGAATGCCTTGAACAGGTTGTCGTAGCCCAGGATCGACACCGAGCCGGTGTCGTTGGCGCCGCCGGTGAGGATGTAGATGTTGTCGAAGATGCGGAACGCGTCGAGCGTGCGGAACAGCAGCGCCACCAGGATCGCCGGCTTGATCAGCGGCAGGATGACCTTCACCAGCCGCTTCCACGGGCCGGCCCCGTCCACCTGCGCGGCGTTGAGCAGATCCTGCGGCACCAGCGCCAACCCCGCCAACAACAACAGCGCCATGAACGGCGTGGTCTTCCACACCTCGGCCAGCACCACAATGGCCAGAGACGGAATCTGTTGCGTCAGTGGCGCGCTGCCCTCCGGCAACAGGTTGGCCAGATAGCCGGTCCCCGGTGTCCACGCGTAGTACCAGCTGTAGGAGGCGGCGACCGTGACGATCCCGTACGGAATCAGAATCGCGGTGCGTACCACGCCCTTTCCGAAGATCGTCCGGTGCATCACCAGCGCCAGCGCCATACCGAGCGCGAGTTCGATCGCCACCGACACGACCGTGATCGCCAGCGTCACCGCGAACGCCGTCCACCAGTACCGGTCGGTGAGCACGGTGACGTAGTTCTCCAGCCCGACGAACGAGACGTCATCGGGCTCGGCGAGGTTGTAGCGCTGAAGGCTCAGCCACACCGCATAGGCGATCGGATAACCGGTGACCGCGATCATCAGCAGCACCGCGGGTGAGATCAGCCAAAAAGCCAGCCGGCGGTCGGATCTGGTGTCGTCGCTGTTGGCCGCCGGTGTGTCTGCGACGGACGCGGTCACGGGATCAACCCCTTGCCGTCAATCGCCTTCTGCACCTGCTCGGTGAGGTCGTCGGCGGTCTTCTCCGGGTCGATGGCCGAGATCGGCGACAGGGTGACCGCCATCCGGGTGGACACCGATTGGTAGACCGGGGTGGCCGGACGTACCGCGGCGTTGGTCAACTGATCGCGGATGATCTCGTACTGCGGGTACTTGGCCTGAAACGCCGGGTCGTCGTAGAGCGAGGCGCGCACGGCAGGAAGACCGCCCTCGACCGAGGTGTAGCGCTGGTTCTCCACGTTGCGCAGGCACCGGATCGCCTCGAACGCTTCGGCTCTGTGCCGGGTGGTCTTGGCCACCGCGAGGTTCAGGCCACCGAGGGTCACCTTGGCCGGCTCGCCGGACTGCACCCCGGGATACGGCGCGAAACCGAACACCGGCTTGCTCGCCTCATAGGCGATGTCGAACTGTTCGTCGGTCGGCGAGAACGTACCGACGTCGTTGATGCTGCCCTCGAGCGCCGCGTCCTTGTTGAGCGGCAGAAACGGCACCCCGCCCTTGACCGCGTTCTCCAGCAGCGACGGCAGCACGTAGGGCCAGTTCACCTCCAGCGCCGCCTTGCCCTGTTCGAGTGCCAACCGCGCGGTGGTCTCGTCGGTCTGGGTGATCGACGGGTCCGCTCCTGGGGCGGTGGCAACGGATTTGATGATCTCGAGCGCCTTGACAGTGGCCGCGCGATGCTTGGGGGTGTCGGTCAACGTGACCCGCTGCCCGTCGTCGGAGAGCACCCGCCCGCCCGCGCTTTCCAGCAACGTGTTGAACCACACCACCAGACCCTCGTACTGCTTACCCTGCACGGCGATCCAACTCGGCCCGCCCTCGGCGTGCAACCGCGTCGCATCAGCCACCATGCCATCCCATGTGGTGGGCGGGTCCGGAATCAAATCGGCCCGGTACCAGAGTAATTGGGTGTTGGTGGTGATCGGCGCCGCGTAGAGCTCGCCGTTCCACGTGGCCGTCTCCAGCGGCCCCGGCAGGGTGTTGGAGGTGGCGTCCGACACCGCGCGGCCCGCCGGGTCGTCCGAGAGCGGCAACGCCCAACCGGCTTCCGCGAATTCAGCGGTCCACACCACGTCGAGCGCCATCACGTCCAGCGACCTGTCGTTGCCGGTGAGTCGCCTCGCCAACTGCAGTCGCTGCTCGTCTGCGCTCTTGGGAAGGTTGCGCTGCTCGATGCGGAACCGTCCGCCCAGCGCCTCGTTGCACCGTTCGGACACGGCGGTGAACGTGGCCGATTCGTTTGCCGGCGTGTAGTAGCTGATGACGATCTCGTCGCTGTCCGAACCGCACGCCGTGACCACCGAAACCGTCGTCAGGGCCGCCACCGCCGCCGCACACAGCCGCCGACCGCGCACCACCCGCCTCCCGTCCGCCAGGAACGTCCCGCGGGCAAACCGTAGAGGCAGACGGTGGTGGTTTGCAACACCATACGGCGCGCGCGTCGCAATCGTGACCTGCGACGCAGCCGTTTTCGGCGGCTAAATCTTCACTAGATGGTCAAGCGTGCCAGCAGATCCCGACCCTGCTCGGCGCTCTGCGGATCGCAGAGTACGTCGTAGCGACCGGCGACCAATTGCAGCGTCGAACTGAAATCTCTTGTGCCGCGCGCCATCGCATACGGGATCGCCGAGGTGATCAGGCCGAAGAACACACCGGCGACCAGGCCGGTGATCAGCGCACCCCACGGGTTCGGGCTGAAAAAGCTCAGAATCAGGCCGATGAACAGGCCCAGCCAAGCCCCGGTGAGCACACCGCCGCCGAGCACCTTGGGCCACGTCAATCTGCCGGTGACCCGCTCGACCTGCATCAGGTCCACCCCGACGATCGTCACCTGTTCGACGGGGAACTGTTGATCCGACAGATAGTCGACGGCGCGCTGGGCTTCGGCGTAGGTCGGGTAGGACCCGATCGGCCACCCCTTCGGAGGGGTCGGAAGTGCCGCCGGACCCCGCCGAGCGGCCGCGGTTGCCGGGGTGACCCCGGGATGCTGTCCAGGCTGAAACGGGCTGGTCATCTGTCTCGTATCTCCTTAACTGCGAGCCTGGTTGCGTGGTCGCTCCCACCCCGACCAACGGCTCAACACCTGCAATGGTGCCCTGCATGTGCGCTAGGTTTGCAAGCATGACAAATCCGGGAGAGGACTCCGATAAAACGGAATCATCCGACTCCGGCGGGGGTGCCTCCGAGCCGACGTCGGCGGGCCACGAAGCGCCGCCGATCGAGCAGGCCGGGGATTCGGCGAGTACCGACGAGCCGACGCCACCCGGCGGGCAACCGGCGGCCTACGACCCCGCCGCCACCCCGCCCGGCTACCAGGTGCCCGACTACCCGCCGACTCCCGGATATCCGCCGCCCGACTACGGCCAGACCGGCTACGGCCAGCCCGGCTACGGCCAGCCCGGCTACGGCCAGCCGGGCTATCCGCCCCCGCCGTACCCCGATCCGAGCGGATTCGGCGCGACTCCGTACGGGGCTGCGCCGGGCTACGGTGCGCCGCCGGTCGGCTACCCGGCAACCGGTTACGGCGGCTACGGCGCGCCCCAGAAGACCAACAGCCTGGCCATCGCGTCGCTGGTGGCCTCGCTGGTGGGGCTGTGTTGTGGCCTCGGCGCGGTCATCGGGATCGTGCTCGGGATCATCGCGATGAACCAGATCAAAGAACGGGGCGAAGGTGGTCAGCCACTGGCGATCGCGGGCATCGCCGTCGGCGCCGCCTCGTTGCTGATCGGCGTGATCGTCGGGCTGGTCTTCATGATCGCCTAGACGGTCGCCCAGCGCGATGACCACCCCGCAGCAGCCCGACCCGTACCGACCGGTCGACTATCCCGGCGACGCCGGGCTGCCGCCGCCCATCTACCCGGGCCCCGCGCCGGGCTATCCGGGCGCCCCCTACGGCGGGGCCTACGACCCGTACTGGCCGGTGCGCCCGCCGGGCGTCAACGGTAAGGCGACCGCGTCGCTGGTGCTCTCGGTGATCGGCGTGACCTGCTGCGGCCTGACCTCGATCGTCGGGCTGATCCTCGGCGTGGTCGCGATGCGCGAGACCCGGCGCACCGGCCAGGACGGGTACGGCCTGGCGGTGGCGGGCACGGTCCTGGGCGGCCTGGCCGTCGCGGGTTGGCTCGTCTACGTCCTGCTCTACGTCGCGATCCTGGCCAGCGGGTGGCAGTGGATCTGAGCTGACGGGCCGCTCACGCCGGCGGGCGGAAAGGCTCGGCCTTGCGCACCATGCCCGCGGCGCGGCCCTTGCCCGCGATCACCAACGCCATCTTGCGGCTCGCCTCGTCGATCATCTCGTCGCCGAGCATCACCGCACCGCGGGCCCCGCCGGCGCGCGACGTGTGCCACTCGTAGGCCTCCAGGATCAGCTCCGCGTGGTCGTAGTCGGCCTGACGCGGGGAGAAGATCTCGTTGCCCGCCGCGATCTGGTCAGGGTGAAGCACCCACTTGCCGTCGTATCCGAGCGCGGCGGAACGGCCCGCGACCCGGCGGAACCCCTCGATGTCACGCACCTTCAGGTAGGGCCCGTCGATCGCCAGCACGCCGTGGGCGCGAGCGGCGATCAGGATGCGCATCAGCACATGGTGGAAGGCGTCGCCGACGTCATAGCCCTCCGGCTGTTCGCCGACCTCGAGCGTGCGCATGTTCAGGCTGGCCGACATGTCGGCGGGCCCGAGCACCAGGGCCTGCACGCGCGGGCCCGCCGCGATCGCGTCGATGTTGGTCAGGCCCCCCGCGTTCTCGATCTGCGCCTCGATGCCGATGCGTCCCGCAGGCAGCCCGTGGGTGGCTTCCAGTTGGCTCAGAAGCAGATCCAGCGCATGGATGTGCGACGCCTCGGTCACCTTGGGCAGCACCACGATGTCGAGGTGCGCACCGGCGGTCGCGACCACCTCGATGATGTCGGCGTGGGTCCACGGCGTGGTCCAGTCGTTGACCCGCACACCGCGCAGTTGTCCGGCCCAACCCGGCTCGGCCAACGCGGCCGCCACCCGGGTGCGGGCTTCGGCCTTGGCCTCGGCTGCGACGGCGTCCTCCAAATCCAGGAAGACCTCGTCGGCCTCCAGTGCCTTGGCCTTCTCCACCATCTTGGCGCTGCTCCCCGGAACGGACAGGATCGTCCGGCGGGGTCGATACCGGTTTTCCACAACCACACTCTCTACCCTTTTAGTCATGGCGGCGGTGAACAGGGTGTACGCGGCCCGACTGGCGGGGATGGTGGTGCTCGGCCCCGACGGGGAGTCCATCGGCCGCGTCCGCGACGTGGTGGTCAGCATCAGCATCGTGCGCCAGCAGCCACGCGTCCTCGGGCTCGTCGTCGAATTGCTTACGCGGCGAAGGATTTTCGTTCCCATCCTGCGCGTCACGTCCATCGAGCCCGGCGCGGTGACGTTGGCGACCGGCAGCGTGTCGTTGCGCAGGTTCGCCCAGCGTCCCGGTGAGGCGCTGGTGCTCGGACAGGTCATCGAGACCCGCGTGCGCGTCAACGACCCCGACATGCCCCACCTGCACGGCACCGAACTGATCGTCGTGGACCTCGGTATCGAACAGACCCGCACCCGCGACTGGATGGTCACCCGGGTCGCGGTGCGCACCCAGCGGCGCCTCGGCCGGCGAGGCAACGTCCACGTCGTCGACTGGCAGCACGTGCAGGGGCTGACGCCGTCGGGCCTGGCGATGCCCGATCAGGGCGTGGCCGAACTGCTCCAGCAGTTCGAGACCCAACGCGCCATCGAGGTCGCCGAGGCGATCCGGGAGCTGCCCAGCAAGCGCCGCTACGAGGTGGTCCGCGCCCTCGACGACGAGCGGATGGCCGACGTGCTGCAGGAGCTGCCCGAAGACGAGCAGGCCGCGATGATCAAACGCCTGCCCGCCGAGCGGGCCGTCGACGTCCTC
Source organism: Mycolicibacterium sp. XJ1819 (assembly GCF_053483675.1). Classification (NCBI taxonomy): domain Bacteria; kingdom Bacillati; phylum Actinomycetota; class Actinomycetes; order Mycobacteriales; family Mycobacteriaceae; genus Mycobacterium; species Mycolicibacterium sp. XJ1819. Next base: position 16,647 of record NZ_JBEFST010000014.1, read on the forward strand.
GGCGCGATGGATCCCGACGACGCCGCCGACCTGCTGGGCTCGATGAACCCGTCGGAGGCCGAGCATTTCCTGGGCCGGATGGACCCCGAGGACTCCGAGGATGTGCGACGGCTGCTGTCCCACTCACCCGACACCGCCGGCGGGCTGATGACCTCTGAGCCGGTGGTGCTGGCCCCGGACACCACCGTCGCCGAGGCGCTGGCCAGGGTCCGCTATCCCGACCTCACCCCTGCGTTGGCGTCCGTGGTGTTCGTGGTGCGGCCGCCGACGGCGACCCCGACCGGGCGATATCTGGGTTGCGTGCATTTGCAGCGGCTGCTGCGCGAACCCCCGGCGGACCTGGTCAGCGGCATCCTCGACACCGATCTGCCGACGCTGCGCCCGCAGGACTCGCTGTCGGCGGTGGCCCGCTACTTCGCCGCCTACAACCTGGTGTGCGCGCCCGTGCTCGACGAGCAGAGCCATCTGCTGGGCGCGGTGTCGGTCGACGACCTGCTCGACCATCTGCTGCCGGAGAACTGGCGCGAAACCGAAGAACCCGAACTGACCGGCGCCGAGGGGGCCACATGACCGAGCCGTCGGCCCGCGGGCGACTCGACACGCCGGTCACCGCGCGGCGCTTCACCGCCATCGACTTCGACTCGGAGGCGGTGGGCCGGTTCAGCGAGTCGATCGCCCGGTTCCTCGGCACCGGCCGCTACCTCGCGTGGCAGACCATCCTCGTGGTCGCGTGGATCGCGGTGAACCTGTTTGCTGTGACGCTGCGCTGGGATCCGTACCCATTCATCCTGCTCAACCTGGCGTTCTCCACCCAGGCGGCGTACGCGGCGCCGCTGATCCTGCTCGCACAGAACCGCCAGGAGAACCGCGACCGGGTCTCGCTGGACGAAGACCGCCGCCGCGCCCTGCAGACCAAGGCCGACACCGAGTATCTGGCCCGTGAACTGGCCGCGCTGCGGCTCGCGATCGGCGAGGTCGCCACCCGCGACTACCTTCGCCGAGAGCTCGAGGAGCTGCGCGACAAGCTCGTGGAACTGCAACAACCCCGAGGTGTTCCCGACGGCGAAGCCGAGCCCGATTCCGACGTCACGGAGCGGCGGTCCAAATAACCGACCGCGACATCCGTGCCATTGCTGTAACGCGGTTGTTATCCACTAGGTATGGTGACTTGGTTCACAAGCCAGCTCAGAGGTAAGGACGGTTTGCGTGCAGATCGGCGGAGGAGCCGCCCTCAAGGCAGTACGACAGCGGGTGGGGCGGATCATGCGTAGGGCAGCGGCCCCGGCTCCCCGGCTGCGCGGCATTCGCTTCGCTCCTCCCCGCGCGCGCACCATGTCGGGCATCGCCGTCATCACCCCGCTGATCCTGGCCAGCGCCGTCGGCGGCGCCGCACAACCGCCGCACGCGACGTACCAGGACGGGGTGACCCCGCTGGCCGCTGTGGCCCCGACGCCGGAGAATCCCTCCGGACCGGCGGTGGTCGCCGTCACCAAGACGCCGTCGGCGTTCAACATAGCCGCCACCACGGTCTCCGCACCGCCGCCCGCTGCCGTGGTCAATTCACCTGGGGCACTTCGTATTCCAGCGATGGCGCTGTCCGCCTATCGCAATGCCGAGCGGATGATGGCCTCGGCGTACCCCGAATGCGGCGTGAGCTGGAACCTGCTGGCGGGCATCGGACGGATCGAGTCGATGCACGCCAACGGCGGCGCCACCGACGAACGCGGCACCGCGGTGCGGCCCATCTACGGGCCCACACTCGACGGCACGCTGCCCGGCAACGAGATCATCGTGCAGAGCCGCACCGCCGACCGCGTCACCTACGCCCGCGCGATGGGCCCCATGCAGTTCCTGCCCGGCACCTGGGCTCGGTATGCCTCCGACGGCGACGGCGACGGCAAGGCCGATCCGCAGAACCTGTACGACTCCAGCCTGGCCGCCGCGCGCTACCTGTGCAGCGGCGGGATGAACCTGCGCGACCAGTCCCACGTGATGTCGGCGATCCTGCGCTACAACAACTCGGTGGCCTACGCCCGCAACGTGTTGGGCTGGGCGGCCGCCTACGCCACCGGGGTGGTGCCGATGGACCTGCCCCCGATCACCGGGCCGGTGCCCGCTCTGGGCAATCCGCACCTGGAGAACTACGAAGGCCTCGGCCCGGGCCTGCCGCTCAACGCACTGGGCCTGCCCGCCAACGATCCGCTGGCGCTGATGCCGCTGCTGGAGCGCAGGGACGTGGCCAGCCAGATCCCCGGGTTCGTACCCGGCCAGCAGCTCGGGCCGCTGCCCGGCCCGGCGCCGGGACCGCTCGCGCCGGCGCTGCAGGAGCCGCCGGAATGGACACCGCCGTGGATGCCGCAGCCGCCGCAGCCGGAGTGCGCGGTGTTCTGCATCCAGGACCTACCGCAGCAGCCGCAGTTGCAGCCCGCGGCCGGGGCGCCGGTCGACGCCCAGCCGCTGGTGCCCCCGCCGCCCGGACCGGTGCCCGCCAACCCCCAGGCGGTGCCGCCCACCGACCCGGTCCCCGCAGCGCCAGGGCCGGCCCCGGGTCCGATGGAAGCGCCCGTGTCGACCCCACCTGGGCCGCCGCCCGGGCCAGCACCCGGGCCGCCGCCACCGGCCGGTTAATCACGCACGTCGAGTCGGCCTAGACTCGACGGTGATGTCTGAATCTGCCCCGGAGTTGGAATCCGCGGTCCGGGCCGCGCTGGCCAAGGTGATCGATCCCGAGTTGCGGCGGCCGATCACCGAACTCGGCATGGTCAAGGACGTCACCGTCGACGCCGACGGCCGTGTGCACGTCGAGGTGTACCTGACCACCTCGGCCTGTCCGAAGAAGACCGAGATCTCCGAGAGCGTCCGCAAGGCCGTCGCCGACGTCCCCGGCACCGGCAGAGTCGACGTCACCCTCGATGTGATGAGCGACGAACAGCGCACCGAGCTTCGCAAGCAGTTGCGCGGTGACGCCCGCGAGCCGGTCATCCCGTTCGCTCAGCCCGATTCGCTGACCCGGGTCTACGCCGTCGCGTCCGGCAAGGGCGGGGTCGGCAAGTCCAGCGTCACCGTCAACCTGGCCGCCGCGATGGCCGCGCGTGGGCTCTCGGTGGGGGTGCTCGACGCCGACATCTACGGCCATTCGGTGCCGCGCATGATGGGCACCACCGACCGGCCCACCCAGGTCGAGTCGATGATTTTGCCGCCGGTGGCCCACGACGTGCGGGTCATCTCGATCGCGATGTTCACCCAGGGCAACACGCCGGTGGTGTGGCGGGGCCCGATGCTGCACCGGGCGTTACAGCAATTCCTCGCCGACGTCTACTGGGGCGACCTGGACGTCTTGCTGCTCGATTTGCCGCCCGGCACCGGCGACGTGGCCATCTCGGTGGCCCAGCTGATCCCCGGCGCGGAGATCCTGGTGGTGACGACGCCCCAGCTGGCCGCGGCGGAGGTGGCCGAGCGCGCGGGTGCGATCGCATTGCAGACGCGTCAGCGCATCGTCGGCGTGGTGGAGAACATGTCGGGGCTGGTGCTGCCCGACGGCACCACGATGCAGATCTTCGGCGAGGGCGGCGGCAAGCAGGTCGCCGAATCACTGTCGCGTGCCGTCGGCGCCGATGTGCCGCTGTTGGGCCAGGTGCCGCTGGACCCCGCCATCGTCACCGCCGGTGATTCCGGTGTTCCGTTGGTGCTCTCAGCGCCGGACTCGGCCGCCGGCAAGGAATTGCTCAGCATCGCTGATGCATTGTCGAGCCGTAAACGCGGGTTGGCGGGCATGTCGTTGGGGCTGGACCCGAAGGGCCGCTGACATTCGGGCTGCCGCGAAACGCGGATTGCAGTCTCGCGCAGCGTCAGGTGGCGTCGCTGTCGAACGGCGTCGTCGCCGGCGGTTCGGGTGCGGCGGCAGGCGCCGGCCCCAACTGACTGACGGGCTTGTCGTTCGGTTTGTCGAAGCTGCCGGTGAAGATGGAGTCGTCGCCGTCGAGCAGGTGTTTGGTGATCGCGGCCCGCGGTGTCATGCCCCGTAATTTGTTCAACTCGCTGAGCGGCTGGCGCAGGTCGTCGAACTCCGGGCCGAGATCGTCACGCAGTTGGCTGGTGGCGCCGCTGAGGTAGTCGCGGGCCTGCCGCAGCGCGTTGGACGTCCAGCGGATCGCGCCGGGCAGGCGTTCTGGTCCCAGGATCACCAGTCCGGCGATCACCAAGATCAGCATCTCGCCCCAGCCGACGTTCGAAAACATGGCTACACGCTGGCGTCAGGGCCAGGATTGACGGTGAGGACCACTCGACGGCCGTCGCGCACCACCTCGATCGGCGCGTCCTCGCCGATCTTGAGTTGGCGCACGGCGACGACGAACTCGTCGGCGTCGGCGACGGTCCGGTCGCCGACCTTGACGACGACGTCGTTCTCGAGAATGCCTGCCCGTTCGGCGGGGCTACCGACCTTCACATTGGCCACCTGAGCGCCCGACGCGATGTCGTTGCTGACCGAGCGCGCGGTCAGACCCAGCGTCGGGTGGGCGATCCTGCCGTCGCGGATCAGCGCCTCGACCACGGTCTTGACCTCGTTGACCGGGATCGCGAAGCCCAGCCCGCTGGCACTGTCCGAGAGCGACTTGCCTGCCGTGTTGATGCCGATGACGTGGCCGTTCATGTCGATGAGCGGCCCGCCGGAGTTGCCGTGGTTGATCGACGCGTCGGTCTGCACACCGTCGATGACGGTGTCGGTGTCGGTACCGTCGCCCGACAACGGCACCGGCCGGTGCAACGCGCTGATGATGCCCTGGGTCACCGTGCTGCGCAGGCCCAGCGGCGCGCCCGCGGCGATCACCTCTTCGCCGACGCGGAGCTTGTCGGAGTCACCCAGCGTGGCCACGCTCAGGTTCTCGACGTTGTCGACCTTGAGCACCGCGAGGTCGGTCTTGGGGTCGCGGCCGACGAGGGCGGCAGGCACCTCCTTGCCGTCGTTGAACACCACATGCATCTTGTATTCGCTCGGCTTTGTCGCGGCCTCGGAGATGACGTGGTTGTTGGTGACGATGTAGCCGCGCGGATCGATGACGACGCCGGAGCCCTGCGAGCCCTCCTGGTCACTGGTGGCTTCGATGGTGACCACCGAATCAGCCACTGCCGCAGCGACTTTGGCAAATTGTCCCTCGGGGGGCGGGGCGGTGTCGCCGGTTTGCAGCGTCACGTTCGAGGTGGTGAACGCCTCGACCACCTCGGCGGTCTTGCGGCCCACCCAGCCCCCGGCGATACCGATGACCACCGCGACGATGCCCAGCACCGCCAGCGCGACATAGGACACCCGGCCGCCGAACAGCACGTCGCGCACCCCCAGCCGGCCCGTGCTGACGCCGCTGGGCTGGTGGGCGGGTTGCGGCATCGCCGGGGTGCCCAACGACACCGGGGCGCCGGGATCGCGCCACGGATCCGGCGGCGTATCGGGGCGCTGCCCGTCGCGCTCGGCCGCCAGGGCGCCCACGTCAGCGGGGTGGCGCTGCAACGAGTCGCCCGCCCCCGGCGGGCGGCCGAACGCCTCGGCCAGCACCGGGTCCGACGGCCGGTCCTTCGGGGTGTACTCCTGCTCGCGATACTTCTCGACGCCGACGAACGAACCGCGCACGCCCTCGGGGCGGCCGAACGTCCGTCGCGCCACGGGATCGACCGGTGGCCGCGAAACAGGCCGCGGTTCGAGACGCTCGCGACCGCCTTGGTCCGTTTTGGTCACCCGTTCATCACCCTTTGTCCGGGCGCCAGCAGGGGCCGACGCACGCCGTCACTCGACTTCGCCCATCCACCCTACCGGCGCTTGCGGCGGGTGCGGTCGGTCCCGTCAGCTAACTCTTGCTCCGACACCGGGGCGACCGGCTCGGTGGGCATATGGTGTGGAATCTGCGACAACTGCCCCAGTAGTGAGCTCGGTATGGCAATCGGATTGGAATCCCGCAACGCACTTCGGGCCCGACGCTGGAGGTCGACCTCGCCGGCGCACTGCGGACACAACGACAGGTGATGCGCCGCGCGCAGGTGCGCTTTCATGCGAAGCTCACCATCCACGAACGCCGCGATGGCCTCGATGCTCAGATGTTCGGTGGAACTGAACTCCCGCGGGCCGACCGGCGCATCGCTTTGGGAGGCCAGTTGGGCCGGCAGCCAGGAGAACGCCCGGCGGAACAAGTGCCCGCGGTCGAACATCACCCCAGCTCCTCTCGCCGACACCGGTTGTGAAAACAATACTGACTCCGAATGTAGCGCGGCGCGCCGCGCCGAACCCTCTACTCAGGTACTCAGGCGACCGACGCCGTGGTCTCCGGGTGGCTGGCCAGGTAGTCGCGCAGGGCCTGCCTGCCCCGGTGGATCCGGCTGCGCACCGTGCCGAGCTTGACGTCGAGCGTCGCGCCGATCTCCTCGTAGGACAAACCCTCGATGTCGCACAACACCACCGCGGCGCGGAACTCCGGCGGCAGCGAGTCCAGCGCGGCCTGCAGGTCGGGCCCCAGCCGTGAGTCGTGGTAGATCTGCTCGGGATTGGGGTCGTCGGCGGGCACCCGGTCGTAATCCTCGGGCAGCGCCTCCATCCGAATGCGCGCGCGCCTGCGGACCATGTCGAGGAACAGGTTCGTGGTGATGCGGTGCAACCAGCCCTCGAAGGTGCCCGGCTGGTAGTTCTGCACCGAGCGGAACACGCGGATGAAGGTCTCCTGCGTCAAATCCTCGGCGTCGTGCGGGTTTCCGGACAGCCGGTAGGCCAGCCGGTAAACGCGATCGGCGTGCTCGCGCACCAGTTCGTCCCACGACGGCATCGCGGCCTTGTCGCCGGTGGCGTCGAACACCGCGGTGCCGCTCAACTCCTCCGCGGGTTCGACCCATTCCGCGTCATTGGGCTGGAAATGCGTCATCGACGTCGGGGCCATCTTCGTGGCGATTGTCGGATCCCCCTCCTGGTCACAGTCTTCATGGCGATCTGAAGGCTCGATATGTCCGGCAACACGGAGGTCGATGCGGTTATTCCCTGAGGGGCAGCGCTCGCCGTCGGTCATGCGAGTACGGTCTCCAACCCTGGTGTGTTTGGCATATGAGCACACTGAACGTTTCCTGAGAATGCTGTCTACCCATTTACGACCTGCGAAAACCGCCGTCATCGTGAGTACGGATGCGGTCCGGGGTCGGGCGTGTCGCGACCCCGGCTGACGCGGGTTGACTACGCTGCGGGCATGGTCAGCAGCGACGACACGGGTGTCCCGAGTCGGGCCGAATCGATCGTCGCCCACGCTGAGCAGTCGATCTCCGAAGACGCCATCGTCGCGGCCGCGCGCGAACGCGCCATCGACATCGGGGCGGGCGCGGTGACGCCGGCGGTCGGCGCGCTGATGTGCGTGCTGGCCAAAGTGACCGGCGCCAAGGCCGTCGTCGAGGTCGGCACGGGCGCGGGGGTCAGCGGGCTCTGGCTGCTGTCGGGCATGCGCGAAGACGGTGTGCTCACCACGATCGACGTCGAACCGGAGCACCAGCGCATCGCCAAGCAGGCGTTCGTCGAGGCCGGTATCGGGCCGGGCCGGACCCGGCTGATCAGCGGCCGGGCCCAGGAGGTGCTGACCCGGTTGGCCGACGAGTCCTACGACCTCGTCTTCATCGACGCCGACCCCCTCGATCAGCCGCAGTTCGTGGTGGAGGGTGTGCGGTTGCTGCGGCCGGGCGGCGCGATCGTCGTGCACCGCGCGGCCCTGGGCGGGCGTGCCGGTGACGCCACCGCCAACGACGCCGAGGTCGCCGCGGTCCGCGAGGCAGCCCGGTTGATCGCCGAGGACGAGCGGCTCACCCCGGTGCTGATACCGCTCGGTGACGGCCTGCTCGCCGCCGCCCGCGACTGACGCCGCCACGTCACGTAACCCCGAGGCCCGTCTCACGGGAGGCCGCACGGTTGACGTCGGCTGAACGCACGTTTAGGCTGTTGAACATGCGTTCAGCCGCCGACGATCGGACCGCGGTCGCACGAATCCGCGACGCCGCGATCGAACAGTGGGGCGCGCATGGCTTCCACATCGGCCTGCGCGCGATCGCCGAGGCGGCAGGTGTCTCCGCGGCGCTGGTCATCCATCACTTCGGCTCCAAAGACGGCCTGCGAAAGGCCTGCGACGACTACATCGCCGAGGAAGTGCGCTCAGGCAAGTCGGCCTCGCTGCAGGCCAACGACCCCGCCACGTGGTTCGCCCAGATGGCCGAGATCGAGTCCTACGCACCGCTGATGGCCTACCTGGTGCGCAGCATGCAGTCCGGAAGCAACCTGGCGAAAATGTTGTGGCGCACGATGATCGAGAACACCGAGCAGTACACCGAAGAGGCCGTGCGCAACGGCGTCCTCCTCCCGAGCCGGGATCCGGCGGCCAGGGCCCGGTTTCTGACGATGGCCGGCGGGGGCAGCTTCTTGATGTATCTGCAACTGCACGAGAACCCGTCCGATCTGCGAACCGTGCTGCGTGACTACGGCGAAGAGATGACGCTGCCCGCACTCGAGTTGTACACCAAGGGCCTGATGGCCGATTCGACGATGTATGACGCGTTTCTGGCTCAGCGCGAAAAGGGTATTCCGCTCACCACCCGAGGAGGTCAACCTGATGAGGGCTCAGACGACCAGGCCGATGCAGGCTGACGCCGCCGACCGCTCCCAACCCGCCGTCGAGATCCGCGGCCTGATCAAGACTTTCGGCCGCACCAGGGCGCTCGACGGCTTGGACCTGACCGTCGCACCCGGTGACATCACCGGCTTCCTGGGGCCCAACGGCGCTGGCAAGTCGACCACCATCCGGGTGCTGCTCGGGCTGTTGCGCCCGGACGGCGGCACCACGCGACTGCTCGGCGGTGACCCGTGGCGCGACGCGGTGGCACTGCACAGCCGGATCGCCTATGTGCCAGGCGATGTGACGTTGTGGCCGAATCTGACCGGCCAACAGGCCATCGACTTTCTGGCGCGCCTGCGGGGTAACGGCGTCGACACCGCCCGTCGCGACGAGTTGATCGAGCGCTTCGAACTCGACCCCCACAAGAAGGCACGCACCTACTCCAAGGGCAACCGGCAGAAGGTGGCGATCGTCGCCGCATTCTCCACCGACGCCGAGCTCTACGTCCTCGACGAGCCGACTTCGGGGTTGGACCCGTTGATGGAGAAAGCCTTTCAGCAGTGTGTCCAGGAGGTCTCCGCGCGCGGCGCGGCCGTGCTGCTGTCCAGCCACATCCTCGCCGAGGTCGAGAAGCTCTGCGACAACGTCACCATCATCCGCGGCGGACGCACCGTGCGGTCCGGCCCGCTCGCCGAGCTGCGACATCTGATGCGGACCACCGTGATCGCCCGCACCCGCGGCGACGGCCGATCCCTGGCCCGGCTGCCCTCGGTGCACGACTTCGAGATCACCCACGACGGTGAGATCCGGTTCACGGTCGACCGCGCCGATCTGGACTCCACCATGGAACAGCTGACCCGACTGGGCATCCAGGAGTTGACCGTGACGCCCGCGTCGCTGGAGGACCTGTTCCTGCGCGAATACCAGGGCGAACCCCGATGAGCACCGGCACGCTGGCACCCAGCACGGGCAGGCACGCCGCGGCCCCCGCCGGCTCGCTGTGGACCGGGACAGCCAGCCTGTTGCGGTTGGCGCTGCGCAGGGATCGCGTTCGGCTCGCGGTGTGGACCGCCGCCTTGACCGCGCTGGTGGCCTACGCCCCCGGCGCGTTGAAACTGGCCTATCCCGACGAGGCCCAACGTCAGGCCCGGGTGGAGCTGATGAGAACTCCCGCGGCGATGATCATGGGCGGGCCGATGTTCGGCGTCAACGAGACACACCTCGGCACGATGATCGCCAACGAGATGATGCTGACCCTGATCGTCGCCGCCTCGATCCTGGCAATACTCACCGTCATCCGGCATACCCGCGCCGAAGAGGAAAGCGGCGCAGCAGAGCTGGTTCTGTCATCGGTGGTCGGCCGGTACGCGCGAACGTCGGCCGCGTTGCTGCTGGCCGCCGGCGTCAACGCGGTGCTGGCCGTCGCGATGACGCTGGTGCTGGTGGTGTCCGGCTTCGGTGTCGTCGACTCCGCGGCGATGTGTCTCGGCGTGACCGGGGTGGCTACGGTGTTCGGCGCGGTCGCCGCCGTGACCGCCCAACTGTGGCGGCAGTCCCGCACCGCGACCGGTGCGGCGATGGCCGTGCTGGCGACGGCCGCCCTCGTGCGCGGCGTCGGAGACGTCATCGACAACTCGGGCAGTGCGCTGAGTTGGTTATCCCCCATTGCGTGGGCACAGCAGATGCGCGCGTTCGTCGACGTGCGGTGGTGGCCGTTCGCCGCTCTGGTGGCGCTGACGGTCGCACTCGTCACGTCGGCGGCGGTGCTGGAGAGCAGGCGCCAGTACGACGAGGGCAACTTCGCCGCCAGCGGCGAGCGTCCGAATGCCCGCCCGATCAGGGGCGTATTCGGGTTGCATATGACGCTGCAGCGGGGCCAGACGATCGGCTGGACGGTCGGACTGTTCCTCGGCGGCTTGGCCTTCGGGTCGATGACGAATTCGCTTCTGGACATGGCCCGCGACAACGAACTGATCGAACGCATGCTCGCACAGCAGGGGCGCGAGGGCGTGTACATGGCGATGACCCAGTTTCTCGCGGCCGCGGCCACCGCATACGTCGTCGGTGCGGTGCTACGCGTACTCAGCGACGAGGAAAAGGGCCTCGGCGAGGTGGTTCTGGCCGGCGCGGTGTCGCGGTGGCGGTGGCTGACCACCGCGGTGGCCTCTGCGCTGGCCGGGTCAGCGGTGCTGTTGTTCTTCGCCGGCCTGGGCAACGGCCTGGGCGCGGGCCTCACCGTCAACGAACCGCGCACGGTGGTCAGCCTGATCCTCGCCGCGCTGGCGCACCTGCCCGCCATGGCGGTGCTGGCCGGGGTCGCCGCGATCGCCGTCGCGGCGCGCAGACCCTGGATCGGTTGGCTCGCAGTGACGTTCGTGGTCACATCGCTGTATCTGGGCGCGCTGCTGCGGCTCCCCCGATGGCTGATCGACCTCTCACCGGTCGGCCGCACGACCGCCCCGTTGGACTATCCGATCCTGACGATGGCGGCGATGGTCGGTATCGCTGTGGTGCTGACGCTCGCGGCCGGATTGCTCTATCGTCGTCGCGACGCGGTGTAGAAAGCGAAGGATTCCATGAAGATCGGTGTACTGGCGGCGCTGTTGTCCGCCCTCGTCGGAATCGTCGTCATCGGCTTGTTGCTGTTCGTTCCGGCCGGCACGGTCAACTATTGGCAGGCATGGGTTTTCATCGCGATCTTCGTGGTCGTCACGACCGCCCCGAACGTCTACCTGGCGGTGCGCCGGCCGGAGGTGTTGCGACGCCGCATGCGGTCGGGTCCCACCGCCGAGACCAGACCCGCACAGAAATTCGCCAGCGTCGGCTACTTCCTGATCTTCGCGGCGGTGGCGGTCGTCAGCGCGCTCGACCACCGGTTCGGCTGGTCCAGCGTGCCGACGGCGGCGGTGGTGATCGGTCAGGTGCTGGTCGCGGTGGGCCTCGCGGTGGCGACGCTGACCGTGCTGCAGAACAGCTTCGCCGGAGCCAACGTCACGGTGGAGGCCGGCCAGACGGTGGTGTCCACCGGGCTGTACGCGGTTGTCCGGCATCCGATGTACTTCGGAATTCTGATCATGATGATCGGCGCACCGCCCGCGCTCGACTCCTGGTGGGGCCTGGTGCTGCTGGCGCCGGGACTGGCGGTGTTCGCCGTGCGCATCCTCGACGAGGAGACGTTGTTGCACCAGGACCTCGCCGGCTATCCCGAGTACACCCAGAAGGTGCGTCACCGGTTGGTGCCCTACCTGTGGTAAACCCCCGCTGGCGGGTGCGCCTGGGCGGATAATGCCGGGGTGGAACTGCTGACCGGGTTCGGGCTGGCCACCGCAGCGGGACTCAACGCCTACATTCCGCTGCTGTTTCTCGGGCTGCTGTCGCGGTTCACCGACCTCGTCACGCTGCCGCACGGTTGGGCCTGGCTGGAGAACGGCTGGGTGATGACGATCGTCGCGGCGCTGCTGGTCGTCGAGATCGTCGCCGACAAGGTGCCCGCGCTCGACACCGTCAACGACGCGGTGCAGACTTTCGTCCGCCCGACCGCGGGCGGGATCGTGTTCGGGTCGGGCACCGCGGCGCAGACCCCCGCGGTCGCCGACCCGGGTGCCTTCACGCAGTCGGGTCAGTGGATTCCCGTCGTCGTCGGCGTCGTCGTCGCGCTGGTGGTGTCCCTGGCGAAGTCGACGGTGCGCCCGGCCGCCAATGTCGCCACCGCGGGCGTGGCCGCACCCGTGCTGAGCACCGTGGAGGACGCCGCCAGCGTCGGCCTGGTCTTCGTGGCGGTGCTGATCCCGGTGCTGGTGCTGGTGGTCGTGGTGGTGCTGGCGTGGACGGCCGTGCGGCTCGTGCGCCGACGACGTCACCGCACCCGCGACTCCGCCGGGCCGCCGCCGGCGACCAGCGGAAGCTAGATCCAGACGCCCTTGCCGACCGCGACCACTCCCCCGGCGCTGATCGAGAACCGTTCGCGGTCCTTGTCCAGATCCACCCCGACCATCTCGCCGGGACCCACCACCACGTTCTTGTCCAGGATCGCGTGGCGCACCACCGCGCCGCGGCCCACCCGGGTGCCGGGCATGATGACGCTGCCCTCCACGATCGCGCCGTCGTCGATCACCACATTCGACGACAGCACCGAATTGCGTACCGAGGCAGCCGAAATGATGCTGCCCGCGCCCACCACCGACTCCTGGGCAGAACCGCCGTTGACGAACTTGGCCGGCGCCAGGTTCTCGGTGGCGCCGCGGATCGGCCAGCGCTTGTTGTACAGGTTGAACACCGGATGCACCGACACCAGATCCATGTGCGCGTCGTAGAACGCGTCGAGGGTTCCGACGTCGCGCCAGTAGCCATGGTCACGTTCGGTGGCGCCCGGCACCTCGTTGTCGCTGAAGTCATAGACCGCGGCCATACCGTCGTCGACGAGGCGCGGGATGATGTCGCCGCCCATGTCGTGATCGGAGTGATCGTCCTCGGCGTCGGCGCGGATGGCGTCGATGAGCACCTTGGTGGTGAAGATGTAGTTGCCCATCGAGGCGAACGTCTGCTCGGGATCGTCCGGGGTGCCCGGCGGTTCGGCGGGCTTCTCGATGAACCCGCGGATGCGGCCGGACTCATCGGAGTCGATGCAGCCGAACGCGGTGGCCTCCGCCCGCGGCACCCGGATGCCCGCCACCGTCGCCCCCGCCCCGCTCTCGATGTGAAACTGGACCATCTGCTCGGGGTCCATCCGGTACACGTGGTCGGCGCCGAACACGGCGATGTAGTCGGGGTCCTCGTCGTAGATCAGATTCATCGACTGGTAGATCGCGTCGGCCGATCCGGTGTACCAACGCGGGCCCAACCGCTGCTGGGCGGGTACCGGGGTGATGTACTCGCCCGCCAGCCCCGACAGTCGCCAGTTCTGCGAGATGTGACGGTCCAGTGAGTGCGATTTGTACTGGGTGAGCACGCATATCCGGAGAAAACGGGCGTTGACGAGGTTCGACAGCACGAAGTCGATGAGCCGGTACGCGCCGCCGAAAGGCACCGCGGGTTTGGCTCGGTCCGCGGTCAACGGATAGAGCCGTTTGCCTTCACCCCCGGCGAGCACAATGCCCAGCACGTGTGGCAGTTCCCGCATCTGTCAAACCTATCCGTAGGCTCGCGCGGCTGCCAGGCATTGAACCGTTCGCGCTGGCCGCCGCCACGCACGGCCACTACCGTCGTCACCATGCGGGTGGCGATGATGACGCGGGAGTATCCACCCGAGGTTTACGGCGGCGCGGGGGTGCACGTCACCGAACTGGTCGCCCAGCTGCGCCGGCTGTGCGAGGTCGACGTGCACTGCATGGGGGCCCCGCGGGCCGACGCGTTCGCCGCCCAACCGGACCCGGCGCTGGCCGGTGCGAACCCGACGCTGTCGACGCTGTCGGCCGACCTGAACATGGTCAAGGCCGCCGGTGAGGCCACCGTCGTGCATTCGCACACCTGGTATGCGGGGATGGCCGGTCACCTGGCCGGGCTGCTGTACGGCGTCCCGCACGTGCTGACCGCGCATTCCCTCGAGCCGATGCGGCCGTGGAAGGCCGAACAGCTCGGCGGCGGCTACCGGGTGTCGTGCTGGGTGGAGAAGACCGCGATGGAGGCCGCCGACGCGGTCATCGCGGTCAGCTCGGGCATGCGCGCGGACGTGTTGGCCACGTATCCGTCATTGGATCCCACCCGGGTGCATGTCGTGCGCAACGGGATCGACACCGACGTCTGGCACCCGGTGGCCCCGCAGTCCGACGGGTCTGTGCTTGACGACCTTGGCGTCGACGCGAGCCGGCCGATCGTCGCCTTCGTCGGGCGCATCACCCGGCAGAAGGGGGTGGCGCACCTGGTGGCGGCCGCCCACCGGTTCGCGCCGGAGGTCCAGCTGGTGTTGTGCGCGGGGGCGCCCGACACCCCGGAGATCGCCGCTGAGGTGGCCGACGCAGTGCAACAACTGGCCCGGGCCCGCAGCGGGGTGTTCTGGGTGCGTGAGATGCTGCCGATCAGCAAATTGCGGGAAATCCATTCCGCGGCAACGGTCTTCGTATGCCCCTCGGTGTACGAGCCGCTGGGCATCGTCAATCTCGAGGCGATGGCGTGCGCGACCGCGGTGGTGGCCTCCGACGTCGGCGGCATCCCCGAGGTGGTGGCCGACGGGCGCACGGGAGTACTGGTGCACTACGACGCCGACGACCCGACCGGTTACGAGGCACGCCTGGCCGAGGCCGTCAACGCACTGGTGGCCGACCCGCAACGGGCCCGCCGGTACGGTCAGGCCGGACGTCAGCGCTGTATCGAGGAATTTTCCTGGACGCACATCGCCGAACAGACCGTGGAGATCTATCGGGCCGTCGCCGGATAGGTGATCTCGGGTGGAACACCGCCGACGACAGCCGACGCCGCTAGCTGGTGACGGCCTTGAGTTCGTCTCCGAGCGCGGCCGCTTCCTCGGGCGTCAGTTCGACGACGAGTCGTCCGCCGCCTTCCAGTGGTACCCGCATCACGATGCCGCGCCCCTCCTTGGTTGCTTCCAGTGGACCGTCGCCGGTCCGGGGCTTCATCGCCGCCATCGAGTGCTCCCTCCACATGAGCCGGCCCGCTCGGGCCCGGTGGTGCCCGGAACTGTCCACCCGTTGACAGCACCCGGCACTGAACTGCTAAACGATCACCTCTATTGTTCCCTATCCCGCCGGGGAGGTGTGCAAAGACCCGGCTAACCGGTCACCCGGGGGCAGAATCGGCCGCCGGCACCCAGCAGTCGACGGTGTGGTCGTCGACCATCCCGGTGGCCTGCATCAAAGCGTATGCGGTCGTCGGACCGACGAATCGGAACCCCCGTTTTTTCAGCTCCTTGGCCATCGCCGTGGACTCCGGGGTCACCGCCGGGACGTGCGCGAGGTCGGCGGGCCGGGGCCGTGGCGGCGGCGCGAACGACCACAGCAGTTCGGCGAGGTCGACCCCGGCGTCGGCGAGGTCCGCGGCGGCGCGGGCGTTGGCGACGGTGGCCTCGATCTTCGCCCGGTTGCGCACGATGCCGGTGTCGTTCATCAGCCGCGCGACGTCCGCGTCGGTGAAGCGGGCGACGCGCTCCATGTCGAAACCGGCGAAGGCGTGACGAAAATTCTCCCGCTTGCGCAGGATGATCAGCCACGACAGCCCGCTCTGAAACGCCTCGAGGCTGATGCGTTCGAACAGCGCCGCCGAGTCCCGCAGCGGCCGGCCCCACTCGGTGTCGTGATAGTCCCTATACAGGATGAAATCCGCTGGCGCCAAACGCGATTCGTCGATCCAGCCGCACCGCACCAGTTCGTCGGCGCTCACGCCTCACCCTCCGCCGGCACGGCGTGCGCCCCGCCGTCGGCTAGGTCGTCTGGACCGTCGTCGGCTAGGTCGTCCGGGCTGTCGTCGTCGATACCGTGCGCGGCGCGCACCGCCCCGAGCTGACCTCGCAGCTGGTCGATTTCCTGGCCGAGCCGGTCGAGCACCCAGTCCACCTCGCTGGTCTTGTAGCCGCGCAACGTCTGGGAGAACTTCACCGCGTCGACGTCGGCGCCCGTCACCCCGGATGCGGGCAGCACGGTGGCGGTGGTGCCGCGGGGCAGCGGCGGCAGCGGCTCGCCCCGCCCGAACAGGACGCTGCCCAGCGCGAAGAGCACGACGGCGACCAGGACCAGCACCACGAGGTAGACCAGCACGAGCGTCACGCTTCGATATTGCCTGACGTCACCGACATCAGGCGGGCCGCCCGCTCAGCCGCGCAGGGTGATCATCGGCGGGCGGTCCACCAGCGACACCTCCGAGGTGCGCGGGCAGAACCCGTCGCCGTCGGCGTAGAACTGGGTGAGTCCGACACCGGAGTCCGGCACGCCGCACCGCGACAGCAGCGTGGCGATGACCTGGCGGCTCATCGAGGCCAGCTCGGTCAGCGGCCGGTTGCGATGCACCCGCACGCCGAGGTTGACCTGGGCGATCGCGTCCAGGCCCAGTCGGTCGTAGGTGTCGATGAGCAGCCCGATCTCCACGCCGTAGCCGGGGGCGAACGGCACCGACGTCAATAGTTCGCGGGTGCCCGCGTACTCGCCGCCCAGCGGCTGCAGCACGCCACCGAGTTCCGGCCGCAGCGCCGTGAGCAGCGGGCGCGCCACCAGTTCGGTGACCCGGCCACCGCCGTTGGCGTCCTCCTTGCCGCTGACGTTGAGCGGGCGCCGGTAGAAGCCCTTGACCAGGTGCACGCCCTCGGCGACCAGCAGCGGGCCGACCAGCTTGGGCACGAACATCGGGTCGGGGTCGACGAGGTCGGAGTCGACGAACACCACGATGTCGCCGCTGGTCGCGGCCAGCGAGCGCCACAGGACCTCGCCCTTACCGGGCTGCGGGGCGACCTCGGGCAGCGCGACCTCGCGGCTGACCACCTTGGCGCCCGCGGCCACGGCCCGGATCTCGGTCTCGTCGGTGGAGCCCGAATCCAGCACGATCAGCTCGTCGACCAGCCCGCCCAGCAGTGGGGCGATGCTGTCGACCACGGTGCCGACCGTGTCCTGCTCGTTGAGGGCCGGCAACACCACCGAGACGGTGCGCCCGGCCTTGGCGGCCTCGAGTTCGGCGACGGTCCACGACGGGCGGCTCCAACTGCGCTCGGCCAGCCAGCGGTCGGACACGACGGCCGTCGACAATTCGGGTGTGAGTGTCATGCCAGTCCCCTTACCGTGCGCGTCGGTGGACGCTGTCCCTGGATCGACGCGACCATTTCGAGCACGCGCCGTGTGGGCCCGACTTCGTGCACCCGGAACATCGCGGCGCCCTCGGCGGCGGCCAGTGCGGTCGCGGCGAGGGTGCCTTCCAGGCGTCCGGTCAGGTCCACTCCTAGAGTTTCCCCGATAAAGTCCTTGTTACTCAGCGCCATCAGGACCGGCCACCCAGTGTTAACAAGGTCTTTTACGTGGCGCAACAAACTCAGCCCGTGGTGGGTGTTCTTGCCGAAATCGTGGGTCGGATCGATGAGGATCGCCTCCCTGGCCACCCCCGCGGCAACGGCGCGTTCGGCCGCCCGGGTCACCTCGGCGATCACGTCGTCGAGCACGGCGCGTTCGGAGATGCCGTAGTTGACCCGAAACGGCCGGGTCCGCGGCACCGCACCGCCGGTGTGGGAACAGACCAGCCCGGCGCCGAACTCGGCGGCCACTTCGGGCAACGCCGGATCGTGGCCGCCCCAGGTGTCGTTGATCAGGTCGGCGCCGGCGGCGCAGGCCTGCTTGGCCACCGCGGAGCGCCAGGTGTCGACGCTGATCACCTGGTCGGGGTAGGTGTCGCGCAGCCATTCGATGAACGGCACCACCCGCGCGATTTCCTCGTCGACGTCGACGATGTCTCCCGGCCCGGCCTTCACCCCGCCAATGTCGACGACGTCGGCGCCTTCTTCGATCACCCGGTGGGCAGCGGCCTTGGCGGCGTCGTCGCGAAACGTGGCGCCGCGGTCGTAGAACGAGTCCGGCGTCCGGTTGACGATCGCCATGATCATCGGACGATCGCCGGCCACGGGACGTCCCAGATAGCTCGACTGCACCCTTCCAGGCTACGGTCCAGCGATTTCGGCGTGCTCAGTCGCGCTCAGCGCGACCAGCCACGCCGAAGTCACGAGTTTTTGGGGCGCTTACCCGCGGCCACCTCGGCCGGGTACTCGTCGTAGAACGGCACATACCCCTCGTCGCGGCCGGCCAGCACATACAGCGGGTCCTTGACGTCCTCGCCGTAGCCCTGTTTGCGCAGCTCGACCTTCTGGCTCTTGAAGGTGGTGGTGTAGGCCAACTCGCCGACGACTCGGGCGAACAGCGGCACCGCGTAGCTGGGCAGCCGCTCGTAGCAGGCCTTGGCCAGCGCCTTGCCGTCGAACTCCTCGCCCTCCTTCAGCTGCAGCGCCACCATGCCGGCGCGGCCGCCCGTGCCGGGCACCTCGACACCGAAGACGGTGGCCTCCTCGATCTGCGGATCGGTCGCGACGGCGGCCTCCACCTCGGTGGTCGCGACGTTCTCACCCTTCCACCGGAAGGTGTCGCCGAGCCGGTCGACGAAGGCCGCGTGGCCCAGACCCTGCGACCGCATCAGGTCACCGGTGTTGAACCAAACGTCGCCGTCGCGAAACGCGTTGCGCACCAACTTCTTCTCGCTGGCCTTCGGGTCGGTGTAGCCGTCGAACGGCTGGAAGCTGCTGACCTTGGACAGCAGCAGGCCGGGTTCACCCTTCTTGACCTTGCGCACGCGGCCGTTCTCATCGCGCACCGGATCACCGGTGTCCGGGTCGTATTCGACGAAGGCCACCGGCGTGGGGCACATCCCCGTCGTCTTGTCGATGTTGAGGGCGTTGACGAACGCGGTATTGCCCTCGCTGGCGGCGTAGAACTCGCACACCCGCTCGATCCCGAAGCGCTCGGTGAACTCGTCCCAGATCGCCGGGCGCAGACCGTTGCCGATGATGACCCGCACCTTGTGCTGGCGGTCGGTGGCCTTCGGCGGCTGGTTGAGCAGATAGCCGCAGATCTCGCCGATGTAGATGAAAGCGGTTGCCTGATAACGAATCACGTCGTCCCAGAATTTCGACGCCGAGAACGACTTGCCCAGCGCAAGGGTGGCGCCGGCGTTGACCGTCGAGCCGACCGCGACGGTCAGCGCGTTGTTGTGATACAGCGGCAAACAGGAGTACAGGGTGTCGTCGCTGCGCAACCGCAGCCCGAGCCCGCCGAAGCCGGCGAGTGCGCGCAACCACCGGTAGTGGGTCATCACGCTGGCTTTGGGCATTCCGGTGGTGCCCGAGGTGAAGATGTAGAACGCCTTGTCCTTGGCCAGCACCGCCGCCGTCGCCGCGGGGTCCTGGGTGGGGGCGGTGGCCGCGACGCGCTCCAGTTCCTCGACGGTCATCAGCCCCTCGGTGTCCGCGCCGCTGTCGGTGACGGCCTCGACCAGGTCGGTCTCGGTGACGACGGTTTTGGCGTCGAGCAACCCGATGCTGTGGGCCAGGACGTCGCCGCGCTGGTGGTAGTTGAGCATGCCGGCGATCGCGCCGCACTTGACCACGGCCAACATCAGCAGCACGGCGTTCGGGGAGTTGCGCAGCATGATGCCCACCACGTCGCCGTGGCCGACCCCGCGGGCGGCCAGCGCGGCGGCGAAGCGGTTGGCGGTCTCATTGGCCTGCCGATAGGTCACCTGCTGGTCGTCGAACTTGATGAACACCCGGTCGCCGTAGCGCGCCGCGCGGTCCTGGAACACCTTGCCGATCGAGGTCTTGGCCGACGGGCGCGCGGTGAACCCGGTCAGCACACCGCGCAGCATCACCGGGGCGTCGAGCAGCAGGCGCGGTATGCGGGTTGCGATGTCGAACAACCCCACGCTGTGACGGACGCCTGAATTCTGGTCGGTCATGCCTGTAACCCCTCCGGTGTTCGCGTGCGAAACAGACCCTATCTGGCCAAACGACGGCGCTCAGCCGCCCGGTGCGCAGGCGGCCAGCGCAGCCTCGACGGTGTCGACGACAATCAGCCGGTCCATCGCCTCCTCGGCGACGTACCCGGTGTCGACAAGTCCGTACAGCCACGCCAGCAGACCGGCATAGTGTCCCGTCGGGTCGAGCATGACCACCGGCTTGTCATGCATACCCAGATACCCGGCGGTCCAGGCTTCGAAGAACTCCTCGAGTGTGCCGATGCCGCCGGGCAGCGCGAGGAAGGCGTCGGCGCGGTGTTCCATGACCTGCTTGCGTTGGCGCATCGTGTCGGTGACGACGAGTTCGTCGGCCTCGACGTCGGCGACCTCGCGGTGCACCAGCGCCTTGGGGATCACCCCGACGGTGCAGCCGCCGCGCTGCCTGGCCGCGTGGGCCATCGCGCCCATCGCCGATACGTTGCCGCCCCCGGACACCAGCGTCCAGCAGCGCTCGGCGATGGCCTTGCCCACCTGGGCAGCCAACGCGAGCAACTCAGGATGCGTCGGTCCCGACGCGCAGTACACACAGACCGCCCACTCGCGGTCGGGTTCGCCGGACACATCCCAAACCTAGCCATACACTCGCTCGGTGCCTGTTGAGTGGGTCATGCGCACGTCAGGAGCGAACCTCAAATCGACGCCGCCGCCCGAGTCGGCACTGCAGGCGATCGAGGCCGGGGTGCGCGAACGCGGCGGGGTCGTGCTGATCGGCCCCGCGGGTGCAGGCAAGTCCACGCTGGTGGACGCCGCGGTTTCGCGGCTGGCTTCGCGGTTCGACCGGGTCGACCGGGTGATCGCCACGGCGTCGACGGCCGAGGTCCCGCTGGCGGCGTTCGGCGACCTGATCGAGGTGCCCGACACCGGCAAGACCGCCGAGGTGCTGCGGGCGGCCCGCCAGCGGCTGGGCGACGGACGGCTGCTCGTCGTCGAGGACGCGCATCTGCTCGACGAGGTGTCGGCGACGTTGGTCTACCAGCTTGCCGTCGGCCGCGCGGCCACCCTCATCGTGACCGCCGCCGCGAACGGAGCTGTGGCCGAAAGCATTTCGACGCTGTGGGAAGACGGGCTGCTCTCGCCCGTCGAGGTGGGGCCGGCCGGGCACGACGACCAGCGGGCGGCCACGCTGGTCCACGAACTGGTCGCGGGCCTGCCCGACGGCGCGCACCGGGTGCTCCAATACCTCGCCGTGTCCGATCCGCTGCCGCTCGACGAGGTCGTCGAACTCGCCGGCCACGATGCCGTCACCGAGGCGGAGGCGGCCGGCGCGGCAGTGCGCGACGGCGACCGGATCCGGCCCGCCCACCCACTTTTCGTGGACGCGGTGCGCGATGCGCTCGGCGGCCCCGAGCTGCGCCGGTTACGCACCGCGGTGGTCGAACGGCTGGCCGACCGGCCCACCCGCGGCGTCGTCGACCGGCTTCGACTGGCGGTCCTCGCCCTCGACAGCGACCACCCCCAGCCGGTGGAGGAGGTGACCGGCGCGGCGGACGAAGCGCTGCGGTTAGGCGATCTGGTGCTCTCCGAACGGCTGGCGCGCGCCGCCGTGCACCGGTCCCCGACGTTGACCGCGCGGCTGACGCTGGCGTACGCGCTGGCCTGGCAGGGCCGCGGCCGGGAGGCCGATTCGGTGCTGGCAGAGGTCGATCCCGCGAGTTTGTCGGAGTCCGAGCTGATGCAGTGGGCGCTGCCGCGCGCGGCCAACCAGTTCTGGATGCTCTCGGAGCCCGAGCGTGCGACCGCGTTCCTTAAGGCCACCCGCAACCGGGTGAGCTCACCGTCGGCGCAGACCACGCTCGACGCGTTGTCGGCGACGTTCGCGATGAACGCGGGCACCCCGGCGCGGGCCAAGCAGATCGCCGACGGGGTGCTGGCCTCGTCCTCGGCCGACGACACCGCGGTGGGCTGGGCGGCGGCGGCCGCGGCGCTGAGTTGTTCTCGGATGGGCAACTTCGCCGTGGTGGACGGCCTGGCCGAGCGGGCGCTCGCCGCCGAGCATCCCGGGCTGCTGCGCTTCACCAGTGGATTCGGCCAGACCACCGCGCTGGTGATGGCGGGCAGGCTCGACGACGCCCAGACGCTGGCTCAACAGCTCACCGACTACGCGCAGATGCAACAGCCGGGCCGCGCGATCGGCGAGGTGCTGGTGGCCGATGTGCTGATCGCCAAGGGTGAGCTCGACGACGCGGTGCGCCTGCTGCAGCGAGCGGCGACCGCGCTGGCCCCGACCGGCTATTCCTGGGGTCCGCTGGCGTGGATGCTGCTGGCGTCCGCGCTCGGTCAGCTCGGCGCGACCGTGGAGGCGGGAAAGGCGTTGGCGCGCGCCGAGTCCCGCCACGGACTGAAGTCGATGTTGTTCGCGCCCGAACTCGCGTTGGCGCGTGCGTGGACGATGTCGGCGCGGCGCGACACCCATGGTGCGGTGGCCGCGGCCCGTGACGCGGTGCGCAGCGCCGAGCGGGGCGGCCAGTGGGCGGTCGCGCTGCGGGCCCTGCTCGACACCGCGCGCCTCGGCGATCTGCGCGCCGTCGACGGCGTCACCCGGATCGGCGCCGAGGTGGACTGTGCCGTCGGCGAGTTGACGCTGGCGTTTGCGCGGGCGCTGGTCGCGCGTGACGCTACCGCGCTCGGGGAGGTGTCGCAGCGGTTCGCCGCGCTCGGCATGCACCGGACAGCGGCCGACGCCGCCGCACAATTGTCGTCATAGGGGCCGTCGGCGCGGTTTTACACTTGGGGCCATGAGCGGCAACGAACTGTACGTACAGACCGACGGTGTGCGGTCGTATGCGCAGATCCACGACCAGGTTGCCGCGGGGTTGTCGCAGTTGACCGGCGCCGCCGCACCGCAGGCCACCGGCGTGCAGATGACACACGGCACCATCGCCGCCGCGGTGAGCACCGCGCTGTCCGGCGCGCTGGGCACCCGGTCGGGCGCGATCACGGCCACCGCCAGTTCAGGCACCACGATCGCCGGGTTGCTGCACAAGGCCGCCCAGATGTACCAGGCCGGCGATCAGCAGGGCGCCGAAAAGCTCAGCGCCGCAGCGCAAGCCATGCAGGCGCAGCAGAGCGCCCAGGCGGGCGCGGGCTCCCCCGCTGCGACCGGTGCGGGGGGCGGCCAGATCGTCGGACAACTTCTCGGGCAGGTCGGTCAGCAGGTGGGCCAGATGGTGCAACCGCTGGCCGGGCTGGCCCAGGGAGTCGGGCAAGTGCCGCAACAGGTCGCCCAGGGCGTCCAGCAGGCCGTGCAGGGCGCCACCCAGGCAGCGACGTCCGCAGGCGATGAGGCCGTCACCTCCGCTGAGCCCAACGGCGCCGCACAGGGGGCATCCGAGGCCACCGGACGGGCACCCGACGTCGCACCCCGGCAGGCGCAGGGCGACCAGACTGCGCTATAGCCTGCGGCGCAGGTCCTCGTCGCCGGGCGATCCCGTCGGCTCGGGCGGCGAGATCGGAACCGGGCCCGGCCGACTGTCGTCGGCGCGCAGCAGCGGCTCGCGCTCGTGCTGCTCGGGTTCGTGCGCTTCTCGCGCTTCGTCGTGCTTCGGTTCGGACTCGGCAGGCGCCTGCTGCTGGCTGCCGGCAGCGCCGGCGGCCCCGGCCGGGCCCTGCGCACCGAATCCCTGACCGCCGGTCCCCTGGGCGGCCTGCATCGCCTGCTGGATGAGCGAACCGAACATTCCGCTCTGTCCGCCCGCAGCCTGCGCGGGCGCGCCGGCCATCTGGCCCATCTGCCCGGCCTGTTGGCCGAGTTGGCCCAGCATCCCGACCACCTGTCCGACCGACTGGTGGCCCGCCTCGTCGGAGTTCTGGTATGCGGTCTGCGCGACGCCCAACTTGCCGGTGAACATGTTCTCCTTCGCCGACAGCGCCGCCACGTTGGCCGCCAACGGGGCGGCCAGGGTCGGAAGCGTGGCCGAGATGGTCGCGCTCATGGCGTCCTGGCCGGCGGGCAGCATCGGGATCTCGGGGAGTTCCACCGACGCCGCGTTCCAGTTCAGGGCGTCGGGTTTCCTCAGTGGGCTACTCATCGCTTACCTGTCCCGCCGTCACCAGTCGTCGTCCACATCGTCTTCTGCCAGGTCGTAGTCGAGTGGCGCGGGCACGGCGAGCCCCGCGGCGGTGCCACCGCTCTGGCCGCGCTGGCCCATCATCGGCGCCATACCGCCCATCCCGCCGCCCGCCGCCGCCGGGGCCGCACCGCCGAGCGTCGCCGCGCCGGCCGCCGCGCCCTCGACGGGCGCGGTGCTGACCGGCTTGCTGCCCACCAGACTGGCCAGCTGCGGTGTCTGCAGTGGCACCCCACCCGAGCCGGGCAGCGACGCGGCACGCACCATGCCCGAACCGCCGCCCGCGCCGGAACCGCCGGCCAGCGGATGGTTGGAGAACGACGAGAACGGCAGGCCCGCGCCGCCCAGCGCGTCGGCCTTGCCGCCCTGGCCGAACATCGACGTCAGCTGTTGCAACGGCTGAGACAGCTGCTGGAGCTGCTGGCCGATCTGCTGCGGAATCGCCATCACGGCCTGACCGATCTGCATGGGGATCTGCGCGGCCATCGATCCCATCTGGCTGGCCAGCTGCATCGCCTGGTCGGATCCCTGCCCGGCGTGTTTGGCGGCCTCCTCGCCGCTGTCCTGCGCCTCCTTCGCGCCGGGAACCGGCGGCGCACCGAGAAACGGGATGCTGGGCGGCACGCCGATCGTGTTGGCCAACTCGGTGGTGTTCGCGGTGACGTTGGCGATGTTCTGGGACAGCCCCATCTTGACGCGGCTCTGCACCAGTTGCTGCGCGTTAATGAACGGCATGGCCGCGATGGCCTCGCACTCGTGCTGCACTTCCTGCGCGATCGTGTTCGCCAACGCCTTGGTCTTCACGACAGTGGCCTCCATCGCGCGCAGCTTGACCGCGATGGCGGCGGCGTGTGCGGCGTTGGCCTCGTGGCCCGCGATGATGGTGCTGGCCTCACCGGTCGCCGCCATCGAGCCCGCGCCCTCCCAGACGTCGGAAAGCGCCATCAGCTGGCCCTGCTGCTGTGGGACCACCGAGCCGGTCAGCTTGGCCGCCAGCGCCTCATAGGACGCGGCCGCCGCCGCCAGAGCATCCTCATCGACGTTCGGCCAGCCCGGACCCGTCACTGTCTGCGACCCGAACGGGCTGGTGTCGGGCATGATCCCCATGGCGTCCAAATTTACCGTGTATCCGCAGCCGTCCGGTCCGCTAAATCGGGTCCGCCGACGTCGTCAACCGCCCGCCCGACAGCCGCAGGGTGCGCTGCACGCCGATCTCGGCCAGGAAGCGCTCGTCATGGCTGACGACGACGAAAGCGCCCTGGTAAGCCCGTAGCGCGTCCCGCAGTTGCCCGACGCTGACCAGATCGAGGTTGTTGGTGGGCTCGTCGAGCAGCAACAGCTGTGGGGCCGGTTCGGCGTAGAGCACGCACGCCAGCGTCGCGCGCAGCCGCTCCCCACCCGACAGGTCGGCGACCGGGCGGTGTATCCGGTTGCCGCTGAACAGGAACCGGACCAGCAGGTGTCGGCGCCGGGTCGGTGAAAGGCTGGGCACCGACGCCGCGAGGCATTCGGCGACGGTGCGCTGCGGGTTGAGCAGGTCGAGCCGTTGCGACAGATACGCGATCCGGCCGTCGGCGCGTTGGACGATGCCGGCGTCCGGTGCCAGATCGCCTGCGACGACGCGCAACAGCGTGGACTTGCCCGCGCCGTTGGGCCCGGTCAGCGCGACGCGTTCGGGGCCGCGCAGGTGCAGGTCGACGTCGGTCAACAGGTGCCGGTCACCGCGGGTGACCCGCAGGCCTTCGGCGCGGACGACGGTGCGGCCCGCGGGCACGTAGGTGTCGGGCAGTTCCAACGCGATCGCCTCGTCGTCGCGCAGCATGCGCTCGGCCTCCTCGAGTCGGGTCTTCGCGTCGCCGACCCGCGCGGCGTGCACCCCGTCGGTGCGCCCGGCGGACTCCTGGGCGCTGCGCTTCATCGCCCCGGCGACGATCTTCGGCAGCCCGGCGTCCTTGAGGTTGCGCGCCGCGTTCGACGACTTGCGCGCGGCACGCTCGCGCGCCTGCTGCATGTCGCGCTTCTCACGCTTGAGTTGCTGCTGGGCACTGCGGACCCTGTCGGCGGCCGCGCGCTCGGCTTCGGCGAGACCTTGCTCGTAGGTCGTGAAATTACCGCCGTGGAAACGGATTTCACCACGGTGCAGTTCGGCGATGCGATCCATGCGGTCGAGCAGCGTCCGGTCGTGGCTGACCAACAGCAGGCAGCCGGCGAAATCGTCGAGCACGTCGTAGAGGTGGTGGCGGGCTTCGACGTCGAGGTTGTTGGTCGGTTCGTCGAGCAGTAGCACGTCGGGGTGGTCGAGCAGTTGCGCGGCCAGGCCGAGCGTCACGACCTCCCCGCCGGACAGCGAGCCCACTCGGCGGTCGAACTCCACGTGTCCGAGGCCGAGCCGGTCCAGTTGCGCCTGGGTGCGCTTCTCGACGTCCCAGTCGTCACCGATCGCGGCGAACACGGCCTCGCTCGCGTCGCCGCGCGCCAGCGCATCGAGCGCCTCGACAGCCGGCGCGATGCCGAGCACGTCGGCCACGGTGCGCTCGGCGACCATCGGCAGGGTCTGCGGCAGATAGCCGATCCGTCCGTCGACGGTGACGGAGCCTGCCGTCGGCGTGAGCTCACCGGCTGTCAGTTTGAGCAGCGCGCTCTTGCCCGCCCCGTTGGGCGCGACGAGGCCGGTGCGGCCGTCACCGACCGTGAACGACAACTCGTCGAACAACGGCGCGTCATCAGACCAGGCGAACGACACATGGGAAAAGACGATCGAAGACATGCGGATTTCTCACAGAAGAACGACGGATGGTCACCGGGGTCGTCTTCTCACCGCATGTGTTCAGCGTAGGCGCCGCGTCAACCGGATAAATAACGACGCAGCGTTTCCGCGACGTCGGTGATCACCGCGGTGTCCACGTGCTCGTCGGCGCGGTGAGCGAGGTTCGGGTCGCCGGGACCGTAGTTGACCGCGGGCACGCCCAGACTCGCGAACCGCGCGACGTCGGTCCACCCGTATTTCGCCCGCACCTGTCCGCCGGCGGCGTCCACCAGCGCCGCGGCCGCGGGCTTGGACAGCCCGGGCAGCGCGCCTGCGGCGGAGTCGGTCAGCGCGATCTGCACGTCGAGCCCGTCGAGGACCTCGTGGACGTGCCGCAGCGCCTCGTCGACGCTGCGGTCCGGTGCGAAGCGGAAGTTGACCGTCACCGACGCGGCGTCGGGGATGACGTTGCCCGCGATGCCGCCGTCGATGCGCACCGCCGACAGTCCCTCGCGATAGGTGCAGCCGTCGATGTCCACGTTGCGTGGCCGATAGCCGGACAGCCGTTCCAACACCGCGCCGAGTTTGTGGATCGCGTTGTCGCCCAACCATGATCGTGCAGAATGAGCCCGAGTGCCCGTCGCGCTGACCACCACCCGCAGGGTGCCCTGGCAGCCGGCCTCGATGTAGCCGCCGGTGGGCTCGCCGAGGATTGCGACGTCGGCCCGCAACCAGTCGGGCAGTTCAGTTTCGATGCGGCCCAGGCCGTTGGCGGAGGCCTCGATCTCCTCCGCGTCGTACATCACCAGCGTGATGTCGTGGCGCGGTTCGGCAACCGTGGCGACCAGGTGCAGAAAGACCGCGTCGCCCGACTTCATATCCGATGTGCCGCAGCCGAAGAGCTTGCCGCCGACCAGCTTGCTGGGCAGGTTGTCGGCAGCGGGCACGGTGTCGGTGTGCCCGGCCAGCAGCACCCGCGACGGTCGGCCCAGGTGGCTGCGGGCCAGTACCGCGTTGCCGTTGCGCACGATCTCGTAGCCGGTAGCCTGTTCGCGCAGGGCGGCTTCGATCTCGTCGGCGATGCGTCGTTCATCGCGCGATTCACTGGGAATGTCCACCAGCGCCGCGGTCAGCGCGATCGGGTCGCCGCGTAGATCCAACACAGTTCATCAGGCTAGTCGGTCCCATGAGCAGGCTTTTCTCGACATGTCGGGGTACTGCTACTTTGGGGATCGTGACTTCAGCTGCAGGTGTCGGTGTGGCGACGATCGCCGCCGACGGATCGGTTCTCGACACGTGGTTTCCCGAGCCGGAGCTCGGCGCGGACGGCCCTTCGGGCACGTCGCGGCTGTCGGTGGCGGAGATTCCGCCCGAGCTGGCGGAGTTGACGGGCCGCGACGAGGACCGCGAGGTGGAGACGGTCGCGGTGCGCACGGTGATCTCGTCGCTGGAGGACAAGGCGACCGACGCCTATGACGCCTACCTGCGGCTGCACCTGCTGTCGCACCGCCTGGTGGCGCCGCACGGCCTGAACGCCGACGGCTTGTTCGGTGTGCTGACCAACGTGGTGTGGACGAATCACGGGCCGTGTGCGGTGGAGGGTTTCGAACGTGTCCGCGCCCGGTTGCGTCGCCGCGGCCCGGTGACGGTGTTCGGTATCGACAAGTTCCCCCGCATGGTCGACTACGTGACTCCGGCCGGGGTGCGCATCGCCGACGCCGACCGGGTGCGCCTGGGTGCGCACCTGGCCTCCGGCACCACGGTGATGCACGAGGGCTTCGTCAACTTCAACGCCGGCACGCTGGGCAACTCGATGGTCGAGGGCCGGATCTCGGCCGGTGTCGTCGTCGGCGACGGCTCCGATGTGGGTGGTGGCGCGTCGATCATGGGCACGCTGTCGGGCGGTGGGACCGAGGTGATCTCGGTCGGCAAGCGCTGCCTGCTGGGTGCCAACGCCGGCCTCGGTATCTCGCTCGGCGACGACTGCGTCGTCGAGGCCGGTCTCTACGTCACCGCCGGGACCAAGGTGCAGACCTCCGACGGTAAGACCGTCAAGGCCCGTGAGCTCTCGGGCGCGAACAACCTTTTGTTCCGGCGTAATTCGCTCACCGGCGCGGTGGAGGTGGTCAAGCGCGACGGCTCGGGCATCACGCTCAACGAAGCGCTACACCAGAACTGACCTGGGGCCTCCCCCTTGTTTTTGGCGCGAGCGTGCGTGTCTGCGGGCGACACGCCGCTCAGATTCACGACTTTACGCACGCTCACACCAGGTCAGCCCGCCGCGGCGTTGGGTTTCAGCGGCGGGCATCGGCCGTTGTCGGCGACCAACTCGAAGTGCCAGATCTCGTTGGCGTAGATCTGACACAGCCCAAACCGGGACCCGTGGCGGATCAACCAGTTGTCGGCCTCGATGGGCGCGATGTCGACGGCCTTACCGTCGACATGCTTGGACGTCTCCGGCGCGGCCACGAACTCCGTGGCCGCGTCTACATTTCCGAAATTCCGCACTGCCCCGTCGAACAGGCGCTGCTGAAAACCCCGCGACCGCCAACCCGAGGTGATCCTCATATCGATGCCTTCGGCCGCCGCCGCGCGGGCGGCGTCCTGGACCGCTTCGAGCAGCGACGGCTCCAGCCAGCCGACGATCGGGTTGGAGGTGTCGACCGGCGAGAGTGTCCTGCCGTCGGGCAACCAGCCGCCGACAGTGTCCACGGCGGCCGGGCCGATGGTGAACGACGCGGGTTCGGCGGTGCCGGTGACGGGCGGCGGCGATGCAGCGGCGCCGCATCCGGCGACGACGAGCGCCAAGCACGTGGCGAGCGTGCGGAAACTACGGCTTTCCCACGGCGTGTCGGCCACAAACACGCACGCTCGCGAGGACGGTCGCGGGGTCAGTCGTGGGCGGCGAGGATGCAGAATTCGTTGCCCTCCGGATCGGCCAGCACCACCCAACTCGCGTCGCCCTGGCCGATGTCGACGCGCGAGGCGCCCAGGCCGATGACGCGGCGCACTTCGGCCTGCTGATCGTCGGGCCGGAAGTCGAAGTGGATGCGGTTCTTGACCACCTTGTCGTCGGGTACAGCGAGAAACAACCAGTCGGGGCCCGCCCCGGCCGGCGCGTGCAGTACCACGTCACCGTCGTCGTCGACCGACTGCGGCCAGCCCAACACCGTCGACCACCAGCCGCCCAGCGCGGTGGCATCGCGGGCGTCGATGCAGATCTCGTCGAACTTCAATGCCATTGGGCCAACTCCTTTTTCAGCACCTTGCCCATGGCATTGCGAGGTAGGCTGTCCACCAGTCGAACCTCACGTGGGCGCTTATGCACTGAAAGCTCCTGAGCCACGAACTCCGTCAGCGCGGCGGGGTCGGCGTCGCCGACGACGAAAGCCACGATGCGTTGACCGAGATCGTCATCGGGCAACCCGACCACCGCGACCTCGGAGACGCCGGGATGACCGAGCAGCGCGGTTTCGATCTCGCCGGCACCGACACGAAACCCGCCGGTCTTGATCAGGTCCACCGACTCACGCCCGACGATCCGGTGCATACCGCCGGCGTCGATCACCGCGACGTCACCGGTGCGATACCAGCCGTCGACGTCGAAAGCCTCAGCGGTGGCGTCGGGCCGGTTGAGATAGCCGTCGAACAATGTGGGGCCTCGAACCTGCAGTCGACCAATGGTTTCGCCGTCGTGTGCCACCTCGTCGCCGTTGTCGTCGACCAGCCGCGTCTCGATCCCGGTCAGCGGAAGCCCTACCCAGCCGGGGCGACGCTCGCCGTCGGCGCGGGTGCTGACGGTGATCAGCGATTCGCTGGTGCCGTAGCGTTCCACCGGCCGGTGGCCGGTGGAATCGGCAAGTCTGTCGAACAGCGGTACCGGCAGCGGCGCACTGCCCGACACCAACAACCGGGCCGGGGCCAGGGCCGCGGCCGCGGTGGAGTCGGCGGCCACCCGCGACCACACCGTGGGCACACCGAAATACAGTGAGCCGGCGGCCGCGGCGTAGGCCTCGGGCGTCGGTTTTCCGGTGTGCACGAAGCGATTACCCACCCGTAACGATCCGAGCAGGCCCAGCACCAGTCCGTGTACGTGATACAGCGGCAAGCCGTGCACCAGTACGTCGTCGGGGGTCCACTGCCAGGCCTGCGCCAGCGCGTCGAGGTCCGCGGCGATCGCGCGGCGACTCACCACCACACCCTTGGGCGGTCCCGTGGTGCCGGAGGTGTAGATGACCAGCGCCGTCGACTCGGCGGCAGGCTCGGCGTAGCGGTGCCACGACCGGGCATGTAACCGCACGGGCACGTGCGGAAGGCCCTCGGTGTCAGCGGGCTTCTCCCCCAGCCAGGCCTGCGCGCCGGAGTCGGTGAGGATGTGCCTACGTTCGGCGACGCCGACGTCGGCGGGTACCGGCACCGCGGGCACACCGGCGATCAGGCATCCGGTGATCGCCAGCACGGTGCTGGCAGTGGGCGTGGCCAGCACGGCGACCCGCTGCGCGCCGGCCACCCGCTCGGCCACCGACGTCGCCGCGCCGACCAGGTCGCTGCGACTCAACGCGGCGCCGTCGATGCGGACGGCGTCGGGGAGGTCGGCGCCGGACGCGACGGCGGAGGGGTTCAGCGAGGCCAACAACATCACCAGCGAGATTACCCATCGTCGCCTCGGCGATACTGGGCGCGTGCCCCACATCGAACGCCTGGCGTCTCGCGAGATCTACCGCAACAGCTGGATGACCCTGCGCGAGGACCAGATCCGCAGGCCGGACGGCAGCGACGGCATCTACTCCGTCGTGGACAAGCCGCCCTATGCCCTGGTCATCGCGCAGGACGGCGAGCGCTACCGGCTGGTCGAACAGTACCGCTATCCAATTGGTCTACGCCGCTGGGAGTTCCCTCAGGGGACCGCGCCGGACCAGGCCCACCTCGAACCTGCCGAGCTGGCCGAGCGCGAACTTCGGGAGGAGACCGGGCTGCGGGCGGCGCAGCTGACCCGGCTGGGGCAACTCGACGTCGCACCGGGCATGAGCAGCCAGCGCGGCTGGGTGTTTCTGGCGACCGGCATCACCGAAGGCGAACACGAGCGCGAACACGAGGAACAGGACATGCACAGCGCCTGGTTCGACCGCGCCGACGTGGAGAAGATGATCCGCGACGGCGAGATCACCGACGCGCAGACAGTGGCGGCGTGGACACTGCTGATGCTGTCCGCGAGGTAGCAGCCGAGTCGGCTGAAATAGCGTCGATACGAAGATGTGACGGTTTCGTAGCTGTCGCACCCAGTGTCGAGAAACCCTATTGACGGGACGGGCAAATACGCTGGTGGCATGTCTGCCCACCGAAAGTCGTGCGTGATGCTCGCGGTTTATGCTGCGGTGTCCGCGATTTCGGTGCTGCCGTCGGTGTCTGCGGCGCCGCCGTCATGGGAAGGCCGCTACCAGGTCATCACCTATGCGTCCGAGAAGATGGGCAGCAGCGTGGCCGCCGCTCAGTCCGAACCGAATTTCAGCGCGGTGTATGTGCTGGCCACCGACTGCTCCAGTGGTCTGTGCGTGGCCACCGTCGTCGCGGGCCCCGCGCCGACCAATCCGACCATCCCTCAACCGATCCGATACACCTGGGACGGATCGCGGTGGCAGTACGCCTACAACTGGCAGTGGGAGTGCTTCCGCGGTGACGGTGTGCCCAGCGAGTACGCCCCCGCGCGATCGCGGGTCTTCTACGCACCCGACATCGACGGGTCGCTCTACGGCACCTGGCACACCGACATCCTGGCCGGAACCTGTCGCGGCAACGTGGTGATGCCGGTGGCGGCCGTACCGGCCTAGGCTCGCCGCTCGGCGAGCGCGCGCAGGAAGAACGTCATGTTCGCCGGCCGCTCCGCCAGGCGCCGCACGAAGTAGCCGTACCACTGTGTCCCGAACGGCACATAGACCCGCACGTGGTTTCCCGCGGCGGCGAGGCGGTGCTGCTCGGATTCGCGGATCCCGTAGAGCATCTGGTACTCGAAGTCCTCGACACCCCTGCCGGACTCCCAGGCCATCGCGGGCACCGCCTCGATGATGTCGGGGTCGTGAGACGCCACCATTGGATAGCCGTTACCCATCATCAAGATTCGCAGACAACGCAGATAGGAGGCACTGACCTCGGCCTGATCGCGGTACGCCACCGCCGCCGGTTCGTCGTAGGCGCCCTTGCACAGTCGCACGCGCGCTGCCGAACGCGCCAACTCCTCGCAGTCGTCGACAGTGCGTCGCAGATAGGCCTGCAGAACCACACCCAGCCAGGTGAATTCGGTTCGCAGATCACGCGCGATCGACAACGTCGAGTCGGTGACGGTGTGGTCCTCGGCGTCCACGGTCACCCACGCGCCGACGCGCCGAGCCCGCTCACAGATGGTGTGTGCGTTCTCCAGCGCGATCTTGTCGCCGTCGCGAGGTAGCGCCTGCCCGAGCGCTGACAGTTTCAGCGACAGCTCGAGCGGTCGCACCGTTGCCGCCGGCTCACCGAGCGCATCGAACGCGTCGAGCACCTTGAGGTAGGCCTCGACGGTTGCGTCGGCGGTATCGCGATCGGTCACGCGTTCACCCAGGTAGTCGACCGACACCAACCGCCCCGAGGCCCGCAATGCGACAACCGATCTCAGCGCGTCATCGATCCCCTCTCCCGGCACGAACCGACGCACGACCTTTCGCGTGGCCGGTACCCGTTCGGCGGCCCGGCGCAGCCGGTCAGACCCGCTTGCGGCCAGGATCGCGGGGCGTGCGACGCGTTCGAAGACGCCCATCTCAGGTCGCCATGTGCGGATAGTTGTGGTCGGTGGGCGCGACGAATGTCTCCTTGACCGATCGGGCCGATGTCCAGCGCAACAGGTTCAGCGCCGAACCGGCCTTGTCGTTGGTGCCCGATGCGCGCGACCCACCGAACGGTTGCTGCCCCACCACCGCACCGGTCGGCTTATCGTTGACGTAGAAGTTGCCCGCCGCGTGCCGCAAGCGCTGCTGGGCCCGCAGGATCGCGGCACGGTCATCGGCGATCACCGCCCCGGTCAGCGCGTAGCGCGCGCCGGTGTCGATGACGTCGAGTATGCGGTCGTAGACCTCGTCCGGATAAACATGCACCGCCAAGATCGGGCCGAAGTACTCGGTGCCGAATGCCTCGTCGGTGGGGTCGTCGGACAGCAACACGGTCGGACGAACGAAATATCCTTCGCTGTCGTCGTATTCGCCGCCGACCGCGATCGTGACGTGCGGAGCGCATTTCGCCCGTTCGATGGCGTTGACATTCTTGGCGAATGCCCGCTCGTCGATGAGTGCGCCACCGAAATTGCTCAGGTCGGTGACGTCACCGTAGCGGAGCTCATCGGCGGCGGACAGCAGGTCGTCACCCATCGTCTGCCACACCGAACGCGCGACGAATGCCCGCGACGCGGCTGAGCACTTCTGCCCCTGATAGTCGAACGCACCGCGGATCAGCGCCGTGCGCAACACATCCGGTTGGGCCGATCTGTGCGCCAGCACGAAGTCCTTGCCGCCGGTCTCCCCGACCAGTCGCGGATAGGTGTGGTAGCGGTCGATGTGCGAGCCGACCTCGCGCCACAGGTGCTGAAAAGTCGAAGTCGACCCCGTGAAGTGGATACCTGCCAGGCGCGGATCCGCCAGCGCCACATCGGAAACCGCGATCCCGTCGCCGGCCAGCAGATTGATCACCCCCGGCGGTAGGCCCGCCGCCTCCAAGATCTGCATGGTCAGTTGGGCCGCGAACGTCTGAGTGGGCGAGGGCTTCCACACCACGGTGTTACCCATCAGTGCCGGCGCGGTCGGCAGGTTCGCCGCGATCGCGGTGAAGTTGAACGGTGTGATGGCGTAGACGAAGCCCTCCAGCGGCCGGTAGTCGGTGCGGTTCCACACGCCGCGCACGCTGATGGGCTGTTGCGCCAGGATGCGGCGGGCGAAGGCGACGTTGAAGCGCCAGAAGTCGACGAGCTCACAGGCGGCGTCGATCTCGGCCTGATATGCCGACTTCGACTGGCCCAGCATGGTGGCCGCGCACAACTTCTCCCGCCATGGGCCGGCCAGCAGGTCCGCGGCGCGCAGGAAGACCGCGACGCGTTCGTCGAACGGCGTGGCCTCCCATTGCGGCTTGGCGGCGAGCGCGGCGTCTACCGCGGCTGCCGCGTCGGCGTGGTCGGCGTTGGTGAAGGTGCCCAGTCGGGCGCGGTGACGGTGTGGTTGAACCACGTCGACGACCGCTCCGGCGCCCATCCGCCGGGTGCCGCCGATGACATGGGGCAAATCGACATGATCGGCGCTCAGGTCGCGGAGTGCGTCGGTGAGCCGGGTGCGCTCGGCCGAACCGGGCGCGTAGTCGAGGACGGGCTCGTTGTCGGGCAGGGGCACGTCGGTGATGGCATCCATACCGCCAGCGTGCGCTCGCCTCCGCCGCGATCTGTTGGCGGATCTGACAAGACCACCGCGGACTTATAGTGGTCTTGGACAAAGGAGGCGCGATGGCCGTCCCGTCTACGGGTCTGGGTCTGGGCCAACTGCTGCTGGCTCTGGACCGGACCATGGTCACGCTGGTCGACGCGCCCCGCGGGCTGGACCTGACGGTGGGTTCCGTCGCGCTCGTCGACGCCGACGATGTGCGACTCGGCCTGGCCGTCGGTCCGGGGTCCGTTGACGTCTTCTTCCTGCTCGGGGTTCCCGACATCGAGGCGGTGCGCCTACTCGAGCAGCAGTTCACGGGCGGCCGAGCACCCGTCGCCATCTTCGTCAAGGAACCGTCGGACGAGGCCGTGGGACGGGCCGTCGCGCTGGGCACCGCGGTGGTGGCCGTCGACCCGCGGGCGCGGTGGGAACTGCTTTACAAGCTGGTCAACCACGCCTTCGAACACCACCGTGACCGCGGCGATCCACACCACGACCCCGGCACCGATCTTTTCGGGCTGGCCCAGTCGATCGCCGACCGCACCGGCGGCATGGTCAGCATCGAGGACGACCAGTCGCATGTGCTGGCGTACTCGGCGTCCAGCGACGAGGCCGACGAGCTGCGCCGACTGACGATCCTGGGCCGCGCGGGCCCTCCCGAGCACCTGGAGTGGATCGGACAGTGGGGCATCTTCGATGCGCTGCGCGCGGGCGGGGACGTGGTGCGGGTGGCCGAACGCCCGGAGCTCGGGTTGCAGCCGCGACTGGCGGTGGGCATCCATCTGCCGTCGGGCACGGCCAGGCGGCCCTCGTTCGCGGGAACGATCTGGCTCCAGCAGGGCTCGACGCCGTTGGCCGAGGACGCCGAGGACATCCTTCGCGGCGGCGCGGTGCTGGCCGCGCGCATCATGTCGCGGCTGGCGGCCGTCCCGTCGAGGCACACCGTCCTGGTCCGGGAACTGCTGGGCCTGACCGGCGACGACGTGGATGTGGCCGCGGTGGCCCGAGAATTGGCCATCACCGCGGACGCCAAGGCCGCGCTCATCGGGTTGGGAGGTGACACGACGCTGCCCGCCGGGGTGATCGCCCTGAGCGCCACGGCATTTCGCGCCGACGCGCAGGTGGCCTCGAGTGACGATCGCAGCTACGTGCTGTTGCCCAAGGTGGGTTCACCGTCATCGGTGATGTCGTGGGTGCGCGGCCTGGTCGCGGGCATCCGGCGAGAACTCGGCTTGACGCTGCATGCGGTGGTGGCCGCTCCGGTGGCGGGGCCGGCCGCTGTCGCGCCCGCGAGGGTTGAGGTGGACAGGGTGTTCGACAGCGCCTCGCGCCATCCCGGTGCGATCGGTCAGGTCACCTCGATCGAGGAGGCTCGCACCACGGTGTTGCTGGACGAGATCGTGGCGCACGTGGCCGGACAGCCGCGGCTCGTCGATCCGCGGGTGGCTCGGCTGCGCGAGCAGGAGCCGGTGCTGGCCACCACGCTGGGCGCCTATCTCGACGAATTCGGCGATGTGGCGGCGGTGGCGCAACGCCTGCATGTCCACCCGAACACGGTGCGGTACCGCGTGCGCCGCATCGAGAAGCTGCTGTCGACATCGCTGGACAATCCCGACGACCGCCTGGTGCTGGCGCTGGGGTTGCGTGCCACGGCAACCCCGAGGACGTGATCAGGCGGCGAGTCGTTGCGCCGCGGCGGCTATCCGCTCGTCGGTTGCGGTCAGGGCGACCCGGACGTGTCGCGATCCGCGCGGGCCGTAGAACTCGCCCGGCGCCACCAGGATGCCGCGTTCAGCCAGCCATGCCACGGTGTCGCGGCACGGCTCGTCGCGGCTGGCCCACAGGTACAGGCCGGCCTCGGAGTCGTCGATGGTCAGGCCCGCGGCCTGCAGTGCGGGCATCAGCACGGCCCGTCGTCGCGCATACCGGTCCCGCTGCGCGCGCTCGTGGTCGTCGTCGTCGAGCGCGGCCACCATCGCCGCCTGCACCGGGGTGGGCACCATCATGCCCGCTTGCTTGCGCACGGCCAGCAATTCGGCGACGACAGCGGGGTCACCGGCGACGAACCCGGCGCGGTAGCCGGCCAGCGACGACGTCTTCGACAGCGAGTGCACGGCCAGCAGCCCGGTGTGGTCGCCGTCGCTGACCGATGGATGCAGGATCGACACCGGTTCGGTGTCCCAGCCCAGCCCGAGATAGCACTCGTCGGAGGCGACCAGCACCCCGCGATCCCGGGCCCAGCCGACGACCTTGCGCAGGTGCTCGAGGCCGAGCACCTTGCCGGTCGGATTGGACGGGGAGTTCAGGTACACCATCGACGGCGACTGCGGCCCCAGCTGGGTCAGCGAATCGGCGCGCAGCACCTGCGCGGCGGCCAGCCGCGCGCCGACTTCGTATGTCGGATACGCCAGTTCGGGCACGACGACGGTGTCCTCGGAGCCCAGGCCCAGCAGCGTCGGCAGCCAAGCGATCAGTTCCTTGGTGCCGATGACCGGCAGCACCGCATCGTCGGGCAGCGCGGTGACCCCGTAACGCCGGGTCAGCGCCGTGGCTGCGGCGGCGCGCAACTGTGGGGTGCCCGCCGTCGTCGGATACCCGGGTGCGGAACTGGCGGCCGCCAACGCCTCGCGGATCACCGGTGCCACCGGATCGACCGGTGTGCCCACCGACAGGTCGACGATGCCGTCCGGATGGGAACGGGCCAGGGCGGTCGCGTCGGCCAGGGTGTCCCAGGGGAACACCGGCAGCGACGCGCTCACCCGCCTACGACGCTCGGTGTGAACCGTTCAGTCGCCCTCGCCTTGGGGTGGCAAATCCTTGACCACCTGGGGATCGTTTTCGGTCATGCCCACCTTCGACGCGCCGCCCGGCGAACCGAGCTCGACGAAGAAGTCGGCGTTGATCTGTGTGTACTCGCTCCACTGGTCGGGCACATCATCTTCGTAATAGATGGCCTCGACGGGGCAGACCGGTTCACAGGCGCCGCAGTCCACGCACTCGTCCGGGTGGATGTAGAGCATGCGAGCACCCTCGTAGATGCAGTCGACCGGGCACTCTTCGATACATGCCTTGTCTTTGATGTCGACGCAGGGTTCGGCAATCGTGTACGTCACGAAGGTCTCCTCGATCTCCTGTCCAGTGGGGCTGCCGGTCTGGGTTCGGGCGCCCTGTGACTTCGCCGCAAGTATGCGTGGTCGATACCTGAGCGGTCGTCTTAGTGTGCCCTAACTTCAGCGCCACCCGGTTAAGGGTTGCGCGTAGTTACTGATACTAGACGTTGCACATACAGGTCGCTATCGGCCCACCTATGCAAGCAAATGCAGTGCAACCAATTGCATATACGCCTCATGGAACCTAAGCTGCGGGAGTGGCCCTTCAGCACGCGATTCTGGTGGCGCTGTGCGAACAGTCCGGGTCGGGATACGAGCTGGCCCGTCGATTCGATCGGTCCATCGGTTACTTCTGGGCCGCAACCCATCAGCAGATCTACCGCACACTGCGGACGATGGAGAACGACAACTGGGTGCACGCCAGGACGGTCGTCCAGCAGGGCAGACCGGACAAGAAGGTGTACACCGTTTCCCCCAGCGGGCGTGCCGAATTGGCGCGTTGGATCGCCGAACCGCTGTCCGGTCGCGGCAGCACCGTCGCGGACAATCGCACCCGCGACTTGGCGGTCAAGGTGCGCGGCGCAGTGCACGGTGACATCGACGCAGTGCGCAGTCAGGTCTGCGCACTGCGCGCCGAACGCGCCGAATTGCTCGACGTGTACCGGAGATATCAGAAGCGGCAGTTCCCCGATCCGAGCGCGCTCACCGGTAGCGCCCTGCACCAGTACCTCGTGCTGCGCGGCGGTATTCGGGCGGAGGAGAGCGCGATCGATTGGCTCGACGAAGTGACAACCGCCCTTGGCCCACCCCCGCGGGGGAAACCGTGACATATCCGAACCTGTTGTCGCCGCTGGATCTTGGCTTCACCACGCTGCGCAATCGGGTGGTGATGGGCTCGATGCACACCGGCCTGGAGGACCGGGCGCACCACATCGACCGGCTCGCAGCATATTTCGAGGAACGCGCCCGCGGCGGCGTCGGACTGATCATCACCGGCGGGTACGCACCCAATCGCACCGGCTGGCTGCTGCCGTTCGCCGCACAGATGCTGACGTCTTCGGATGCGCGCAGGCACCGTCGCGTCACCGCACGCGTACACGACGCGGGCGCCAAGATCTTGCTCCAGATCCTGCATGCGGGACGCTATGCGTATCACCCGTTTTCCGTGAGCGCCTCGGCCATCAAGGCGTCGATCAATCCGTTCAAGCCCCGCGCGCTGCGAGATGTCAGCGGCACCATCGACGACTTCGTCCGATGTGCCGTCCTGGCCCGCGAGGCCGGCTACGACGGCGTCGAGATCATGGGCAGCGAAGGGTATCTGATCAACCAGTTCCTCGCCCCACGCACGAACAAGCGCACCGACGCGTGGGGCGGCGCGGCCGAGAAGCGCAGGCGCTTTCCCGTCGAGATCGTCCGGCGCACGCGCGCCGCCGTCGGCGACGACTTCATCATCTGCTACCGGATGTCGATGGCCGACTATGTCGAGGACGGCCAGAGCTGGGACGAAACCGTCGCGCTGGCAACCGACATCGAGGCGGCCGGCGCGACGATCGTCAACACCGGCATCGGCTGGCACGAAGCGCGGGTGCCGACGATCGTGACGTCAGTGCCCAACAGTGCCTTCGTCGACATCAGCAATGCACTCGCCGAACACGTGGACATCCCGGTGGTCGCGTCGAACCGGATCAACATGCCGCAGGTCGCCGAGCAGATCCTGGCCGAGGGCCAAGTCCAACTTGTCTCGCTGGCACGCCCGCTGCTGGCCGACCCCGACTGGGTGCGCAAGGCCGCCGACGGTGCGGCCGACGAGATCAACACGTGCATCGCCTGCAACCAGGCCTGCCTGGATCACGCCTTCGGCCGAAAAACCGTGTCGTGCCTGTTGAATCCGCGCGCCGGTCACGAAACCACACTGGTGCTCGGACCCACGCGCACCGCCAGACGCGTCGCGGTGGTCGGGGCGGGCCCAGCCGGGCTGGCCGCCGCCGTCACCGCCGCCCAACGCGGCCACCAGGTGACATTGTTCGAGGCGGCAAAGATGATCGGAGGCCAATTCGACTTGGCCCGAAGGATTCCCGGCAAAGAGGAGTTCGACGAGACCATCCGCTACTACCGCCAGATGCTCGACAAGCACGGCGTCGACGTGCGACTGGCGACGCGGGCCTGCGCCGACGACCTGACCGGTTTCGACGAGGTGGTGCTGGCCACCGGCGTGTCACCGCGCATCCCCGACATCCCCGGCATCGACCACCCGATGGTGCTGTCCTACGCCGAGGCCATCTCGGGTAAGCCGGTCGGCGCATCGGTGGCGGTGGTGGGCGCCGGCGGCATCGGATTCGACGTCGCCGAGTTTCTGGTGACCGACGAGTCGCCGACGCTCAACCTCAAGGAGTGGAAGGCGGAGTGGGGCGTCGCCGACCCCGCCGAGGCGCGCGGAGCGTTGACGACGCCCATCCCCTCCCCGCCTGCGCGCCAGGTGTATCTGCTGCAACGCACGAAGGGACCGCAGGGCAAGCGGTTGGGCAAGACGACCGGCTGGGTACACCGCGCCTCGCTGAAAGCCAAGCGGGTCGAACAGCTCTCGAACGTCAACTACGAGCTGATCGACGACGCCGGGCTGCACATCAGCTTCGGGTCGAAGCGGGCCCATCCGCGTGTTCTCGACGTCGACAATGTCGTGATCTGCGCGGGCCAGGACTCAGTG
Source organism: Mycolicibacterium sp. XJ1819 (assembly GCF_053483675.1). Lineage (NCBI taxonomy): Bacteria > Bacillati > Actinomycetota > Actinomycetes > Mycobacteriales > Mycobacteriaceae > Mycobacterium > Mycolicibacterium sp. XJ1819. The sequence goes on from NZ_JBEFST010000014.1 coordinate 57,808, forward strand.
CGTGACCTCGAAGACGAGCTGCGCGCCCGCGGCATCGAACCACACATCATCGGTGGCGCGGCGCTGGCGGCAGAACTCGACGCGAAGCGAGCCATCAAGCAGGGCACCGAGCTGGCCGCCCGCCTGTAACCCCCCGTCCCCTTTTCGCCGCGAGCGTGCGCGTCTGCGGCCGACACGCCGTAGAAAAATCCGAGATGGCGCACGCTCGCGGCCGGCCACCCTACTTCTGCTTGGTCGCCTCGATCTCGAGCGTGACGGTCACCTTGTCACCGACCACGGCGCCACCGGTCTCCAGCGGCATGTCGATGTCGATGCCGAAGTCGCGGCGGTTCAACACCACCGAAGCTTCGAAGCCCGCCACCTCACCGGCACCCATGCCCGGGTTGACGCCGTTGAACTGCAGCGCGAGGCTGACCGGCTTGGTGATGCCCTTGATCGTGAGGTCGCCGTCGAGGATGTAGTCGTCGCCGTCGGGTCGCACGGCCGTGGAGGTGAACGTCGCCGTCGGGTGCTTCTCGACGTCGAAGAACTCGGCGGACCGCAAGTGGGCGTCGCGCTGCTCGTTGCGGGTGTTCACCGAGTCGACGGCAACCTCCGCGGTGACAGACGGCGTGCCGTCCTCGGCGACGGTGATGGTGCCGTTGAACTTGTCGAACGTGCCGCGCACCTTGCTCACCATCAGGTGGCGTACGGAGAATCCCACGGTCGAGTGAGCGGGGTCGACGGTCCAGGTTCCGGTGCTCAGGCCAGTGGCCACTGCGGTAGTCATGCTTGCTCTCCTTCGGTCTTGGTCAGTCATGGGGGTGCCGACGATCGGCACTTCTCCATGCAACCGGACTAGGGTCCGGTTAATTCCGGCTTCGGGTCAGGAATTGACTGATTTCCGACGCGAGCGTGCGCGAACTCGGATTTTCCGACGGCGTGTCGCCCGCAGACGCGCACGCTCGCCGTAAAAAAGGTAGGTCAGGCCGCGAGTGGCGTATAGGTCGTCGAGCGTTGGCGGGCGGGCCGGCCGATGCCCTCAGCGATCGCGACGAGTTCCTCGACGCTCTTGGCCGACCCGAACTCCGAACCCGCCATCCGCGAGATGGTCTCCTCCATCAGCGTGCCGCCGAGATCGTTGGCGCCGCCGTTGAGCATCACCTGCGTGCGCTCGGTACCGAGCTTGACCCAACTGGTCTGGATGTTGGAGATGCTGCCGTGCAGCATGATCCGGGCCAGCGCGTGTACAGCGCGATTGTCGCGGTGTGTCGGGCCCGGCCGTGCGCCGCCGGCCAGATACAGCGGCGAGCTCTGGTGTACGAACGGCAGCGGCACGAACTCGGTGAACCCGCCGGTGCGGTCCTGGATCTCACGCAGCACGCGAAGATGGCCCACCCAGTGCCGCGGCGTGTCGACGTGGCCGTACATCATCGTCGAACTGGACGGCAGGCCAACCTCATGCGCGGTGGTGACCACTTCGATCCACGCCGAGGTCGGCAACTTGCCCTTGGTCAACACCCAGCGCACCTCGTCGTCGAGGATCTCCGCGGCAGTACCGGGAATCGATCCCAGGCCGGCCTCGCGCAGCGAGATCAGCCAGTCCCGGATCGACAGACCACTCTTGGCGGCGCCGTTGACGACTTCCATCGGCGAGAAGGCGTGCACATGTATCGAGGGCACCCGGGCCTTGACCGCCCGCACCAGGTCGGCGTACCCGGTGACGGGCAGTTCCGGGTCGATGCCGCCCTGCATGCACACCTCGGTCGCGCCGGCGACGTGGGCCTGCCACGCCCGGTCGGCGACTTCGTCGGTCGACAGCGAGTAGGCGTCGGCGTCGCCCTTGCGTTGCGCGAACGCGCAGAACCGACACCCGGTGTAGCAGATGTTGGTGAAGTTGATGTTGCGGTTGACGACGAACGTCACGTCCTCGCCGACCGCGTCACGGCGCAGCGAATCAGCCAGCGCAGCAACGGCATCCAATGCGGACCCGTCGGCGGTCGCCAACGCGAGGTACGCCGCGTCAGAAAGGCCCGCGGGATCACGCTCGGCCGAGCGCAGCGCCGAGAGCACGTCGGTGTCGATGCGCTCGGGCGCCCGTGCCGCCAATTCGGAGACCTTCTCCCGGATCGACTCCCAGTCGCCGAATGCGCTACCCAGGTCGCTGCGGGTCTCGCTGCGTCGGCCTTCGGTGTCGATCGCGGTGTGCAGATCCACCCGGCCCAGCGACTGGGTCGCCTCGTCGGGCTCCTGCCACGGCCGGCCGACGGGGTTGACGTCGCGGGCCAGACCGGTGTCCGGGTCGGCCAGCGCGTCGACGTGGCCACGCACCCGCGGGTCGATCCACGCCGCACCGGCCCGCACGTACTGCGGTTGGGCGGTGAGCCGCTGGACCAGGTCGTAGCCGCCGTCGGAGGTGACCGCGGACAGTTCGTCCAACGCCGGCCACGGCCGTTCCGGATTGACGTGGTCGGGCGTCAGCGGCGACACCCCGCCCCAGTCGTCGACACCCGCACCGATCAGCGCCATGCACTCCTCGCGCGACACCAGGTTCGGCGGCGACTGCACGCGCACCTTGGGGCCCATCACCAACCGGGTGACGGCCACCGTGGCCACGAAATCCTCGAAGTCCGCGTCCGGCACCGACGCCATCGCCGTATGGTCCTTGGCCCGGAAGTTCTGCACGATCACTTCCTGAACATGCCCGAATTCCTTGTGCGAGCGGCGAATCGCATGGATAGTCTCGGCGCGTTCGGTCAGCGTCTCCCCGATACCGACCAGCAGACCCGTGGTGAACGGGATCGACAACCGCCCCGCGTCATCGAGCGTGCGCAGTCGCACCGCCGGATCCTTGTCCGGGCTGCCATAGTGGGCCAGGCCCTTGGTCTCGAACAGCCGCCGCGAGGTGGTTTCCAGCATCATCCCCATCGACGGCGCCACCGGCTTGAGCCTCGAGAGCTCCGACCAACTCATCACGCCGGGGTTCAGGTGCGGCAGCAGGCCGGTCTCCTCCAGCACGCGGATGGCCATCGCGCGCACATAGTCCAGCGTCGAGTCATAGCCGCGTTCGTCGAGCCACTGCTTGGCCTCGTCCCACCGTGCCTCCGGCCGATCCCCGAGGGTGAACAGTGCTTCCTTGCAGCCCATTTCGGCCCCGCGCCGCGCCACGTCGAGAATCTCGTCGGGCTCCATGTACATCCCCATCCCGGCCGCGCGCAGCTTCGGGGGAACGGTGACGAACGTGCAGTAATGGCAGGTGTCGCGGCACAGGTGGGTGACCGGGATGAACACCTTGGGCGAGTAGGTCATCGGTAGCCGACCGGTGTCGCCACGACGACCGGCCGATTCCAGACCGGCGTCGCGGACCCTGGCGGCGCTCGCGCACAAATCGGCCAGGTCGTCGCCGCGGGCGGTCATGGCCAGAGCGGCTTCTTCGACGTTCAGCGCCACCCCGTCACGAGCACGCCGCAATACCCGGCGCATGGCGGCAGGGGGCACCGCGTCGGGTTTCGGTGAGGCCACCGGGTTAGGCAGGTCGACGCCGCGCTGGGGGTTCAGGGCCACTCCCGTGTAACCCCGTCGTCGACGAATATCATCCGCGCATCCAACCGTCGCCACACCACTGCGCCTGACATATCGGCCACAGTAGTCCCTGCTGGTTGGCGTCGACCGCGGCACGTCCACGCACCGCGAAATCCGCCGACAACGATTGACTCCGGCGTAAGTTTGAGCACAATCGCGTCATCCCCGACCGCTATCCCCGACGAGGAGGGGCGATCGTGAAGATCTCCGCCTGCGCAGCATTGATGACCGGCATCGCCGTGGTCGGTTCCGGTGTCATCGTGACGGCCCCGGCAGCCACGCCGGCAGCGCCGCCACCCTCCGCCGGCCCGCCGGCCACCGTTGTGCTGATGGCCCACGCCCGCCCCGGCGTGGTGCAGGGACAAGACGGCCCGTCTGTACTACTCGACGCGGTGGCAGCCGAGCCCCCGCAGACGCAGAGCCTGCTCGCGTTCCCCGGCCTGGCCAACGCGATCATCGCGACCTACAACACCGTCGAACCGTGGGTGGCCTACGGCGTGTCGCTTGCGCAGTACGCGGTCGGCTGGATCCCCGGGATCGGCCTGTTGGCTCCGCAGATCGGCATCTTCTACAACCTCGGCGAATCCGTCGTGCAGAGCGCGGTGTTCAACATCGCCGACGTCATCGGCGGCCAGTCGATCGGTTCAGCGTTCGCGGACTTCGTCAACGAGTCCATTGCCGCGGGCGTGGCCTTCGTCAACGCCGAGATCGCGTGGGCGCTCAGTTTCCTGCCGCCGCTGCCGCCGTTGCCTCCACTGCCGCCGCTGCCGGCGGCCGAGCAGACCTTCGCGGACGTCGAGATGACGAGGGCCGCGTCGAGCGAATTGGTCGAGGAACCGTCGGCGGGCTTCGTGGACGACACCGACGTCGACACCAGACTCAAGAAGACCCTCGAGAAAACCGTCACGGAGAGCGCCATCGTGACGTCGCAAATCGACGCGCACGACGAGATTCCCGAACTCGACATCGAACCGACGCTCGCCGACGACGTCGACGACGTCGACGGCCCATTCGCAGACGATTCCGACGCCCCCGAGGCGACCACGATCGTCGACACCACCGACAACGTCGCCACGGGAGTGCCGACCGCGCTCGGCGATACGACGACCACCACCGCGACCACCGACGAGCCTGGCCCGAACGCGACCGACGCCGGGACCTGACTCAGCGACCCGTCATGCGCGCACGTGCCGCCACAACACCGCGGCCGGCAGCAGCGTGCCAAGTGCGATGAGCAGAAGCGGCGCGAATCCCATGATTCCCACACCTCCGAACGCGATGTCGTCACCGGGTCCGCCGAGTGCCAGCACCGCCAGCGTCAGAAGCCAGGACCACAGCGGTAGCCCTGCCAGCGGCAACTCCGAGGTCCACTGCAATGCGGCCCACACCAGCGCCGCGTTGACCACGCCACAGATCAGCGCGCTGATGGGAAACGGCACCGAGCCGATATAAAGCTGGAGGAAGAACGTTCCCGCTATCGCGCTGAGCACGCCGTCGACCGCAAGCAGCGCCAGGACCACCGCGCGCAAACGGCTGGTTTTCGGTATGGGGGCGCTCAGGTCGGGATGCTGTCGAGCAGCGCCACCATCGATCCGATCACCCACTGCAGGTTGTCGAATCTGTCCTGCCAATGCTGCAGGTTGGGATCGAGGTCCTGGTCCATTGCGATCCTTCCGTGCGCCGTTGGATGTCCGGCAGCTTACTCCGTCGGATTGTGCCTATCGGAGGTTCAACCCCGCCAGTAGGTCGGTCTCCCATCCGCGCGCGTCGCGGTCGCCGGGGTGACCGGAGACCAGGATGTAGTGCTCGACGGCGCCGATCGGCATGGCGATGTTGTTCGACAGCGCCAGCGACCTGCCGTCTGGCGAGACGGTCACCTGCGTCGCGTGCGCCCGTAATGCGGCCACCTTCGCCGGCAGCTGGTCGGGCGCATCGATCACCGCGGTGATCGCGTCGTCGGGGTGTCCGAACGGCACGTCCTCGATCGACACCCGCAGCCACTGCAAGGGGATGTCGTCGAGCGCGTCCAGACCGGCGGCCATCGCCGACTTCGACATCACCGTCCAGTACGTCTTGGGCACCGTCCACGGGTCGCCGGGAAAATCGGGCCCGCTCGCGGCGGCGACGGCGGCGGTGGTCACCTCATGGGCGTGGATGTGGTCCGGGTGGCCGTATCCGCCGTTCGGGTCATAGGTGACGACGACGTGCGGGCGCAGTTCCCGAATGATGGCCACCAGCGCCCCGATCGCCTCGTCAGGATCTGCGTCGACAAACCGCTGACGACGGCGGGGCGGCGTGCCCGCCATTCCCGAGTCGCGCCACCGTCCGGCCCCGCCGAGGAACGTCGGTTCACCGGCGCCCAGCGCCTCGAGCGCCGCGGTCAGCTCCCCGATCCGGAAGCCGCCGAGTTGGTCGGCCTCGTCGACGGCGAGTCGGGCCCAGCGGTCCCCGATCACCTCACCTTCCTCACCGAGCGTGCAGGTGACGACCTGTACGCGAGCGCCACGCGCGGCGTAATGGGCGATCGTCGCGCCGGTGGTCAGCGTCTCGTCGTCGGGATGGGCGTGCACAAACAACAGGCGCGGGGTCTCTGGCGTGGACACCTTCGTGACGCTACGCGCCGGTTCGAGACACGCGCGTCGTGGTTACCGGCGAGAAACTTAGCCGGTGGACACTGAATTAACGTATGCGTTAGTTAACTACGGAAGCCGTCGCCCGCCTGAGCCCGCGCATTGCCATAAGTCGACCTACCGGCGAGCGTCGGCCGACGGCCCCGCTACCAATGGGGAGGCTGGTGCCGATGTGACGACCGGGTTGCACTCCGCGGCAAACCCGCACCGGCCAGCAACCGTCGCAATCCATGACCTGACGACAGACTCCTGTGATAAACGCCAATCACAGCAAAATCTGTGCCGCTTTCCCCGGCTCCTAGACATCGACGTCGGCACGGCCGCTTGGTGTTGGCTGCAACAAATTTGCCGGATCCGTAGATAATTTTGATCAAGGGATTGACCAGCAATTTCACGTCATTAACGCAGCTATTTGATACCGCAATCGGTTTGCTGTCGGATGAGGGTTTTCGCGCCCAATCGGGACCTCCGAGCTAACACGCGGCATAGGTTCGGGGTGCGCTGACCATCAACATCGAGCTACGGAGGCACTCATGCATCGCGAGCATCGCGCACTACGTCTACGTCCGTACCTGACCACCGGGGTGGCCATTGTGGGCGCCAGCGCCATCGCTGTCGCACCGATTCAGTTCACGCCGCAGGACGTACAGGTTCCGAATCCCACCGTGCAACTCGCGCCGCCGGTCGAGCTTGCCGCCAGCGAGATCGAAGACGCGATCAACCAGCTGACATTCGTCGGCGCCGAGGTGTTGGTCTCGCTCGCCAAACTGCCCGCGCCCCTCGTGGCACAACTCCTGGACATGGAGCCGGAGGAGGCGGAGACATTCCTCGCGATCGGCTCCCTGGGATTGTTCGGGCCGTTGATCAGCGGACCGGGCGGCGTCGGCGCCGCCGTCCAGGACATCGTCGACGGACTGGGCACCGGCGACCCGGTGGGCATTCTCAATGCGCTCATCGGGGCTCCGGCGACGATCATCGACGGCATCGTGAACGGGAATTTCGGGCCCAATGTGGCGAGCCTGATCAGCGAGATGTTCCCGACCACACTGACCGGTGGGCTGATCAATCCGGGCAACATTCTCATGGCGCTTCCGCCCTGGACCGTGCCGGGCGTCATCCCCACCCTGCAGGGCTTGGTCACGCAGCTGTTGGATCAGCTGGGGGGCGGAGAAATGATGGCCACCGCCCTGGTCGAGGAACCTCGGCAGATCGAAGACGCGTTCAACTCGCTGGCATTCCTCGGCACGCAGATCCTGGTCACGCTGGCCCAGATCCCCGCGCCGATCGTCGCGCCGATCCTGGGGGTGCCCGAAGAAGAGGCCGCCGCTCTCCTGGCCGTCGGCTCCGTCGGCCTGCTGGGATCACTGATCAGCGGGACGGGAGCAACCGGCGCCGCGATCCAGAATGTCGTCAACGCGCTGGGCTCCGGTGACATCGGCGGCGTTCTCAACGCGCTGATCGGCGCACCGGCAACCCTGATCGACGGGGTGGTGAACGGCGGCTACGGCCCGAATCTGTCGCCCCTGCTGGAGGATCAGCTGATCGGGCTCGACCCCCAACTCGCGCTGGCGGCGGCGACCCTGGCGGCGATCGGCGAGCCGTTCCCGACCGTCCTGGCCGGCGGGCTCATCAACAACCAGGGCGTGGCACTCGAGGAGTTTACGGTGCCCACCCCAGGCGGCCCCGTCGAAGTCGAGCTGCCCGTCGAGATCACCCTTCCCGGGTTCGTCCCGACGGTGCAGGATCTGGTCACTCAGGTCGTGGACCCGCCACCCGAGGCTGAACTCGTCGAGACGACCGATATCGACGACGCCGAGTTCGCGACATTCACCGGCCTTGGTGACGACGACCTCGGCGACGACATCATCGACGAGAACGGCATCGATGACGAAGACGGTGAAGGCGACGGCGAGGGTGGCGGCGGCAACGTCGTCAACGACAACAACGACGACGGCCGCGGCAACGTCGTCAACGACAACAATCCCGGCCCCACCGATGAGGGCAATAACACCGAGTGATCCGGTAGGCACGCCGCACACGGTCGGCCCCCTTCCCGGGAAGGGGGCCGATTGCTCGTCTATTGGCGCGTCTTGACCCAATTGCCGGCATCGCCGACGATGCCGACCGGCACGGCGCCGGACAGGCTGACGTTCTGCACGCTCGGCCCCGCCGCGACGATCGTGGTGTCCTGCAGGATCGGCAGCACCGTCGCCATGTTCCACAACCGCGGTTCGACGGCGGTGATGACGTCGTCGATGGGCTCGGTGCCGTCGAGTCCGGCCTCGATCTTGGGCTGGATGCTGCGGTCGCAGATGCCGGTGATATTGCTGGGCGCCTGCACCAGCTCACCCGGTGGCGGTCCGGGCAGCTGTGTCGGCGATGGGGCCGTCGTCGCCTGCGGCGGCACCGGCTCAGCGGCGGTCGTGGTGGTTTCGGCGGTGGTCGTGGTCGGCTCTGTCGGGGTGGCCGGTGCGGCCGTCGACACCGGCGTCGCCTCCAACGCCGCACACCCGAAGCGCGAGGCCAGTGCGGTCGCCAGATCACCGCCGGCCTGACGCCACCCCACCACCGCGTCCACCCGGTTGTTGGGCAGCGCGTCACCGTAGAGCACCACCGGATCCAGGGCCGAAACCGACGCCGTGATGCCGACGTTGCGCAGCTGATCGGCGGCGGTGTTGGCGACCGCGACCGATGTCGGGTCGTTGGCCGCCACCCCGATGACCAACGTCAGCGGTGCACCGTCTCTGGTGATGCGGCCGCGGTTGGGGTCGGGCCCCGGCGTGCCCGGCGTCGTCGTCGGCGACGGCGTCTGCACGGGTTCGACCTCGAAGCCGGTGTCCGCCAGCAGTTCCAGCGCGTCCTCCCTGGACATCGCCGGCGGCGCCGTCGGCACGTAACCGGGATCCGACGGCGACCGGACCTGCGCCTGCGCCAACGTCACCGTGTTGTCGTCACCGGCGCCCACCGCGGCGAGCAGATCGACGTCGAGCAGCCCGAACAGCGCCTTGCGCACAGCCGAGTCGGCCAGCGCCGGCTGTTGGGCCCGCAGCGTCAACTGCATCACGCGAGGGGTGACGATGCGCGCGGTGCGCACGTCGGGAATGGCGGACAGCTGCGCGAAAGCGGCCGCACCGCCGTGCACCTGGGCCACCTGCGTGTCCCCGTTGCGGATCGAATCGGCCAGCGCCGCCGAATCCCCGCCCCGGCGCAACAGCATCAGGTCGGGTTTGGCCGGCGGTCCCCAGTAGCGGTCGTTGCGGGCGAGCAGGATCTCGTCGCGCTGCGGGTCGATGTTCTCCACCCGGAACTGGCCGCCGGTGACCGGCAGCGCGCGCGCCAACCCGGCGGCGAACCCGCCCGGGATGTCCTTGACGATGTGGGCAGGCAGGATGTCGTTGAACAGTTCGCGCCACGCCGGATACGGCTGTGAGAACGTGACCACCGCGGTTTTACCGCCCTCCACCGACTGCACCCCGGTGATCAGGTCGTAGCCCGCGGGATCGACCACCCCGGGCTGGCTGACCATCTGCTGCCAGAGGAACCAGAAGTCGTCGGCGCCGATCGGCGCGTTGTCGGTCCAGGACGCCTCGGGCCGGATCTTGTAGGTGACGGTGAACGGGTCCTCACTGGTCACCTCCGCCGATTCCAGCAGCGTGGGGTCGAGCTCCCACCGGGATCCCGTCGGGGTGTTCGGGTCGGGGATCGGCCGAAACGAGCTGGGCAAGACCAGTGAGCTGATGGCCGCGTTGACCGGCGACTGATCGGACACCAGATGCGGGTTGAAGCCCGGGCCGATCCAATCGATGGCCATGATGATCTGGGTCAGGCGGGGCGGCGGAGGCGCGGCCGTCTGGGTGGTGTCGGTGCTCTGCGGAGCGGGGGGCGGGCTGACCGTGCAGCCCGACACCAACGTCATCAACGCGGTTATCGCGGCGATCACGCGTAGGGGGCCCGGCACGCTGTTCAGGGTATCGGCAGGCTAACTGCGCGCCTTGGCGCGAGCCTTCGCGCGGGCCCGATGGGCGGCGTTGAGCTCGACCTTGCGCACCCGCACCACCTCCGGGGTGACCTCCACGCACTCGTCGGGTGCGCAGAACTCCATCGCGCGCTCCAGGTCGAGTTCGAGTGATTTGGCCAGCGTCTCCATCACGTCGGCCGTCGAGCTGCGCATGTTCGTCAGCTTCTTCTCCCGGGTGACGTTGATGTCGAGGTCCTCGGCACGCGGGTTGAGGCCGACCACCTGGCCCTCGTAGGTGTCCTCCCCCGGTTCGACGAAGAACTGCCCGCGGTCGGCGAGCTGGAGCAGTGCATACGGCGTGACGGTGCCGGTCCTGTCTGAGACCAGCGAGCCGGTGTGGCGGGCCCGGATCTCCCCGGCCCACGGCCGGTAGCCGTCGAACACCGCGTTGGCGATGCCGGTGCCGCGCGTCTCGGTGAGGAAGTCGGTACGAAAGCCGATCAGCCCGCGGCTGGGCACGATGAAGTCCATCCGCACCCAGCCCGCGGCGTGATTGGCCATCTCCTCCATCCGTCCCTTGCGGGCGGCCATCAACTGGGTGACCGCGCCGACGTACTGCTCGGGGCAGTCGATGGTGAGTTCCTCGAACGGCTCGTGCAGCGTGCCGTCGACGGTCTTGGTGACCACCTGGGGCTTGCCGACGGTCAACTCGAAGCCCTCTCGGCGCATCTGCTCGACGAGCACGGCCAGCGCCAACTCCCCGCGGCCCTGCACCTCCCAGGCGTCGGGCCTGCCGATGTCGACGACACGGATCGACACGTTGCCGACGAGTTCCTGGTCCAGCCGCGACTTGACCATCCGGGCGGTCAGTTTGTGGCCGGACACCCGACCTGCCAGCGGCGAGGTGTTGGTGCCGATGGTGACCGAGATGGCCGGTTCGTCGACGGTGATGCGGGGCAGCGCATGGGCATGCTCGGGGTCGGCGAGCGTGTCGCCGATCATGATCTCGGGCAGCCCCGCGACCGCGACGATGTCGCCGGCGACCGCCTCGTCTGTCGGGGTGCGCTCGACGCCTTCGGTGGCCAGCAGTTCGGTGATCTTGGCGCCGGTGATCACCGGGGCGCCGTCGACCTGACGCATCCACGCGACCTGCTGACCCTTCTTGATGCGGCCGTTGTGAATGCGGATCAGCGCGAGACGGCCGAGAAATGCCGACGCGTCGAGGTTGGTGACCAGGGCCTGAAGCGGTCTGTCCGGGTCACCGCTCGGTGGCGGGATGTGTTCGAGCAGCACGTCGAACAGCGGGTCGAGGTTGTCACCATCGGGGATTTGACCGTCGTGGGGCGCGGTGGTGCTGACGACGCCCGCGCGGCCGGAGGCGTACAGCGTCGGCAGGCCCAGCGCGTGATCGGCGGCCTGCTGCGCCGCGTCGTCGAGGTCCGCGGCGACATCGAGCAGAAGGTCGTGGCTGGCGTCGACGACCTCCTTGATGCGGGCATCGGGTCGGTCGGTCTTGTTGACGACCAGGACGACGGGAAGGTGGGCGGCCAGGGCCTTGCGCAGCACGAAACGGGTCTGCGGCAGCGGACCTTCCGAGGCGTCCACGAGCAACAGCACACCGTCGACCATGGACAGGCCGCGCTCGACCTCACCGCCGAAGTCCGCGTGGCCCGGGGTGTCGATGACGTTGATGACCGTGACCGTCCCGTCGGGGTGATGCCGATGCACCGCGGTGTTCTTGGCCAGGATCGTGATGCCCTTTTCCTTCTCCAGGTCACCGGAGTCCATGATCCGTTCGGTGGTGTCGTCGCCCCGGTGGGTGAGCGCGCCCGATTGGCGCAGCATCGCGTCGACCAAGGTGGTCTTGCCATGGTCGACGTGTGCCACGATGGCGACGTTCCGAAATTTGGGGCCCGAATTCACCTGGTGATTGTCGCAGTGCGCTGGGCTGATCACGAAAACGAGAGATTTCTGTCACTTGAAGCCCGCCAAGCTCGCCGACCTCGAACCGAAGAAGAAGTGCTGCCGCAGTTCGCCGCGATGCAAGCGCTGTCCGGTCGTCGTGGCCAAGGTCCGAAAGGCCGAACGGCACGGGGTGCGCGGCAAGCAATTGATGAAGGTGTACAAGCGAGCGCGTCGCGGGTGAGCCCGAGTTCGGCTGTGGCGACGGGTGTTTGACGACTAACCGGCGAGAGCCTGTCTGAGTTCGGCTAGCCAGGTGCGGTCGGCGGGCACCCAGGCCAGGCCGTCGAGGTCGTCGACGGTGATCCACCGCAGCGCCCGGTGGTCATGCGGATGCAACGTGCCTCCGAGCAGCGTGACGAGGTAGGCGCGCAAGGTGGTCGTCGCGCTCAGCGCGACGTCGGCGCCCAGGCGGGAACCGACGGTCACCGCCACGCCGAGTTCCTCTTTGAGCTCGCGCGCCAGCGCGGCCTCGTCGCTTTCGCCCGCGGCGACCTTACCGCCGGGCAACTCCCAGAGGCCGGCCAATTCCGGCGGCCGGGACCGCTGGGCCACCAGCAGCGAGCCCTCGGAGATCAGCGCCCCCGCGACGACGATCTGGTTCGACTTCTCGTTTGACACTGCGGCTGACGGTATACCGTCGAACGTATGGCTGTGTTAACGGACGACCAAGTAGACGCCGCACTGCCCGACCTTCCCGGCTGGGAACGCGCCGAGGGCGCGCTGCGCCGCTCGATCAAATTTTCGGCCTTCCTCGACGGTATCGACGCCGTGCGAAGGGTCGGCGAGAAGGCCGAGGAGAAAGACCATCACCCTGACATCGACATCCGCTGGCGGACAGTGACATTCGCATTGGTAACGCACTCCGAGGGCGGTATCACCGACAAGGACGTCGAGATGGCCAAGGAGATCAACGCGATCGTCGACCAGTAGCGGCGATCCACCCCAGCGTGACCAACGTCGCGACGATGTAGACCAACCCCGCCCACGCCAGATACCACGGTCGGTCGATGTCCCAGATCGTCGGCTGGGCGAAGCTCAACAGCCACGGCACCCCGATGAGCGTCAACACCAGCCATCCCCAGCCCAGCACGCGCGCACCCAACCGTTCTCGCAACGGCCCGTGCAGCAGCCAGATCATCAGCGGAATCAACCAGACCCAGTGATGCGTCCAGGAGATCGGCGAGAGCAGCAGCCCGAACAACTTCACGACCACGATCGCACCCAGCCGGTCTGCGGCGCCACCGATCGCCCGCCACGCCAGCCACGCCAGCAGCGCGGTCACCGCGATCGCGGCTACCACCAACGGCCCGTATCCCGCGTCGTATCCGAGAATCCGGGAGATCGCGCCGCGCCATGACTGGTTGAACGACGTGCCGATCGGTCCGACCCGGTCGGCGTCACCGAGCAATTCGGTGAAGTAGTAACGGGTTTCACCCCTGATCAGCAACGCGGAGAACGCCACGGTGGCGAAGAACACGACGGCAGAGAACACCGCGGTGCCCCACCGCCTGGCGCCGACGAAGTACAGCCCCGACACCGCCGGCGTCAGCTTCACCCCGGCGGCAAGACCGATCAGCAGACCCGACAACCACCATCGCGTGCTGTACACGGCGTAGAGCACCGCGAGCACCAGCAGGACGTTGATCTGCCCGTAGTCGAACGTGCTGCGCAGCGGTTCGATCCAGATCCCGACCGCGGTCCACAGCATGGCGGTGCCGCGTCCGCCTGCGCCCAGCAGTCGCTGGCTCATCCGCACCACGCCGTAGAGGGCCGCGACGATGCCCAACTGCCACACGAACGCGACCAGGTCGAACGGCAGCAGGTGCAGCGGATAGAACACCACGGCCGCGAACGGCGGATAGGTGAACGGCAGCGGAAAGTCAGGCGTCTGATCGGCGTAGACGTAGTCGTACAAGGCCCCGGGGCCGGCCAGCGTTCCGGCACCGCCGACGTAGACGTGCAGGTCGACGAAGTTGGCGCCGTTGGGCACGAAGTACGTCCACGCCAGCCGCACGGCGACGCTGACGATCAGCACGACCGGGGCCGCGGCGGCCAGCCCAACGGGCCGGCGCCGGGCGGTCGAGACGGCGGCGGTCGAGGTGTCGATTCCTCCGACTCTACGGTCCGGTCACCAAAACCCTTCGCATCCGTAACGGTTGAATAACCGCCACACGTGTCACTTGAGTAACACCAGTAACGCCGTAGCTTCGGGCGCAGGCGTGCCAACAAACGGATTGGGAGAACAATGCACAGCACCGGAAAACTGTTCGCAACCACGATGATCGCCGCTGCAGGGGCGGTCTCGGCCGCACTGGCGCTCAGCGCCACCGCAGGTGCTCAACCGGCGCCGACACCGCCCGCCCCGGCCGTGCCGGGCCTGCCATTCCTTCAGCAGTTGGCGAACCCCGCCGCGGCCACCCAGTTGATGCAGGGCGTGACGACGTTGCTCGGCAGCGCTCAGACTCCCGCCGCGCCGGCCACCCCGCCGCCCAGCGCCACCGCGTCGGTCACCCTTCCGCAGCCGTCGTCACTTCCCGGGGCGGCCGCGCCGCTGAACACGCCGGCGACCACGGCTCCGGCGACCACGCCGCAGAACGTGCTGTCGGGGCTGCCCACCGGGCTCGCGTCGCTGATGCCCCAGGGGCTGCCGTTGTCGGGGCTGCTGCCCTCGGCGCCGGCGACGACGCCGGCAGCGCCGGTGGCGACCGCTCCCGCGCCGGTGTTCTCACCGCTTTCTGCGTTGCCCTGATCGTTGGGCATACCGGCGGACGACATCGACCATCACTGACCAACCACAACCACGCATTGGGGTAGACATGTCAACTCGGACGATGCTCGCCACCGCCGCCGTCGCGGTCGGCTCCTCGGTCACGCTGCTGTTCGGCGGCGTGTCCGGGGTCGCCCAAGCCCAGCCCGCGCCGCCCTCGCCGATCGACGGGCTGCAGGCACCGGGACTGTCGGCGGTGCAGAACCTTGCCCCCGTCATCCAGCAGGCGGCCTCGGACCCGACGAACGCCGCGTCGTCGCTGATGGCCGCCGCCGCGGTGTTCGCCGGTGACGCCGTGGCACCGCCGGAGTCCCGCAATGTGGCCACCGCGGTCAACCAGATCGCCGCCGCACACGTGCCTGCGCCCGGTGCGGTGCCGGGCACGCAGGCGCACCTCCCCGCAGGCATCAACCCGGCACACGCCGTGGGGCCGGCGCCGGAGGCTGCCGAGGCGATCCCGGCTCCCCCGCCGGCGCCCGAGGCCGCTCCCGTCGACGCCCCGGCCCCCGCACCCGAGGCGGCACCGGCCCCCGCACCGGCCCCGCCGGCCCCCGAGGGTGCGCCCGGCCCGGCGTTCGGCCCCGACGCCCCGCCGACGCAGGACTTCATGTACCCGTCGATCAGCAACGGGTGCCTGGTGGACGGTGGAAACGTGCTCGCGACAGCGATTTCGGTGGCCGGGCCCGCCAAGATCCCGACTCCCGGGCCGGGCCCGGGCCAGACCGCCTACGTGTTCACCGCGATCGGCACCCCCGGACCCGCGGCCGAGCAGGCGTTGCCGTTGAACGTCACCTGGGTCAACCTGAGCACCGGCAAATCGGGCAGCGCCACACTCAAGCCGCGCTCCGACATCAACCCGGAGGGGCCGACGACGCTGACCGCGATCGTCGACACCGGTTCGGGCAGCATCATCTCGACGATCTTCGGCGGGGTCACCACCACTGACAAGCAGTGTCAGTTCATGCCGACCATCGGCTCGACCGTCGTTCCGTAGTTCGCCACCGTCTTTTTCCGCGGCTTCCGCGGAAAAGGGTCAGTAGGCCATGAAGAGGATGGCGTCCCGGTCGTACTCGCGGCCGGGGTGCTTTTCGGTCAGGTGCACCTGGGCCTTCTCCACCAGGTCGTCCTCGTTCTCGCCGACGATCGACTCGCCACAGGGACAGTTCAGGTGTGTTTTCATGCCATCACCTTGGCATACGTCGCTTCGATAGTCGTCAGGATGTAGCCATGGATCTGTCCAACGTCATGCGCACCACCTTCGCCGCCCGCGAATTCACCGGCGAGCCCGTGTCCGATGCCGCGCTCGAGCGGATCCTCGACAACGCGCGGTTCGCCCCCAGCGGCGGCAACCGGCAGGGCAACCGCGTCATCGTCGTCCGCGACACGCAGACCCGCGAAGCGCTCATCGAATGCACCATTCCGGGCACCAAGCGCTACATCGCCCAACTGCGCAACGGCGAGAGCCCGTGGAATCCGCTGCAGCCGTGCGGTGTCGACGAGCAGACCGTCGCCGCGGTCAAGGTGCCGGACCAGTCGCCGCTGCGCGGGGCCGACGCGGTGCTGGTGGTGTGCGTCGACCTGGGCGTCGTCGCGGCGTTCGATCAGCACCTCGACCGGGTGGGCCTGATCGCGGGCGCCTCGGTCTATCCGTTCGTGTGGAACATCCTGTTGGCCGCGCGCAACGAGGGTTGCGGCGGGGTCCTGACCACCGCCGCCGTCGCCGAGGAACCCCGGGTCAAAGAGCTGCTCGGAATTCCGGACAACTACGCGGTCGCCGCGCTGCTGCCGATCGGCAAGCCCGTCAAGCAGGTCAAGAAACTCACCCGCAGACCGGTGTCGGAGATCGCCACCCTCGAACGCTTCGACGGCCGGCCGCTGTCGGTTGACGTTCGGTAACAGTTCGGCGCCCAGCCGGCCTCGACCCTTCCCCGAACGCGTCAGGCATGCGATCTTGAGCTCGTGACCTGCATGCTGGGGTACGCCACAGCAAGCTCCGCCGGACAGACACTGGACGGTCAGCTCGCGGAGCTCAACGCCGCGGGCGTGGACCCGAGGCGGGTGTTCACCGACAGGCTCTCCGAATCCGCCGACCGGATGCGCGCGGGCCTGCACGCGATGCTCAGCTACGCCCGGTCGGGCGACACCGTCGTGGTCGTCGCGCTCGATCGGCTGGGCCGCTCCACGACCGAAGTGACCCGGACCATCGCCGACCTCACCGACCGCGGGATCAGGCTGCGGGCCCTGAAGGAGGGCCTGGACACCGGCACGTCGACCGGACGCGTCGTCGCCCGGATCGTCAGGACTCTGGCGCAGTTGGACACGGCGCTCAACCGCTGAGCGAGATCACTGGGACTTGGCGGCCTTGGCCTTCGCCTTTGCTTCCTTCTTGTAGGAACGCACCTTCTCCAACGACCCGGCATCGACCACGTCGGCGACCGACATGTACGACCCGGCCTTGCCATAGTCGCCGGCGGCCTTGCGCCAACCCTGCGGGGTCACCCCGTACTGCTTTCCCAGCAGCGCGAGGAAGATCTTGGCCTTCTGCTCGCCGAAGCCGGGCAGTGCCTTGAGCCGACGAAGCACCTCAGGCCCGTCGGGGTCGCCCGCGGTCCACAGCGCTGCCGCGTCACCGCCGTACTGGTCGACCACCAGTTGCGCCAGCGCCTGGATGCGCTTGGCCATCGACCCCGGAAAGCGATGTACCGCAGGCGTTTTCGAGCACAACTCGGCGAACTTCTCCGGGTCGTAGTCGGCGATCACCCCGGGGTCCAGACCGCCGATGCGGTCGGCGATCTTCTTCGGCCCGGCAAAGGCCGCCTCCATCGGGTATTGCTGGTCGAGCAGCATCCCGATCAGCAATGCGAACGGATTTGCCTCCAGCAACGCATCGGCTTCCGGATCCTGGACCAACTGCAGTTTCGCCACGAACCCAGTCTAGATGCGACGTTTGGTCTCGGGGCCGTCTGGGAACCACCTGCCTGTGACGCAGGTCTCACCCCTGCGCGCGAACAATTCGGAGATCGAGGTCAGGAGTCATTCGTGTCCGAGACCGACCCCTCGTCCACCGCGACCGCCGTCAGCGGTGAACAGTATCTGGCCGTGCAGGCCAGTGCGGAGTTCCAGGAGTTACGAACCAGGCTGCGCCGCTTCGTTTTTCCGATGAGCGCGCTGTTCCTGCTGTGGTACTCCGCCTATGTCCTTCTCGGCGCGTTTGCCCACGACTTCATGGCCACCAAGGTGTGGGGCGACATCAACATCGGGCTGCTGATCGGGTTGGGACAGTTCGTGTCCACCTTCGTGATCACCGGGGTCTACGTCAGGTTCGCCACCCGTGACCTCGATCCGCACGCCGAAGCCATCCGCGCCGAACTCGAGGGACGCGCGGCATGACCGTCACCCACCTCGGCCAGGCCGCGACGACCGTCGGTAATCCCGTCGCCAACATCGGTATCTTCACGCTGTTCGTCGCCGTCACGCTCTACATCGTCATCCGCGCCAGCAAGAAGAACGCCACCGCGACGGAGTTCTTCACCGCCGGACGGGCATTCACCGGCCCGCAGAACGGCATCGCCATCTCCGGCGATTACCTCTCGGCGGCCAGTTTCCTCGGGATCGCCGGCGCCATCGCGGTCTACGGTTACGACGGGTTCCTCTACTCCATCGGCTTCCTGGTCGCGTGGCTGGTCGCGTTGCTGTTGGTGGCCGAACTACTGCGCAACGCAGGCAAATTCACGATGGCCGACGTGCTGAGCTTCCGGCTCAACCAGCGACCGGTCCGATTGGCCGCCGCCACCACCACGCTGGCCGTCTGCCTGTTCTACCTGTTGGCGCAGATGGCCGGCGCCGGCGGGCTGGTCGCACTGCTGCTCGACGTCTCCGGAGATCTGGGCCAGGCGGTGGTCATCGCGGTCGTCGGCCTGCTGATGATCCTCTATGTGCTGATCGGCGGGATGAAGGGCACGACGTGGGTGCAGATCATCAAGGCGGTGTTGCTCATCGGCGGAGCGGCGATGATGACGGTGATGGTGCTCGCCCAGTTCGGGCTGAACTTCTCCGAGATCCTCGGCGCGGCCCAGACCGCGGTCAGCGGGTCGAGCAACGAGACGGTCGCCGCCCGCGACGTGCTCGCGCCGGGCGCGCAGTACGGCGCCTCGCTGTCGTCGCAACTCAACTTCATCTCGCTGGCGCTGGCGCTGGTGCTCGGCACCGCGGGACTGCCGCACGTGCTGATGCGCTTCTACACGGTGCCCTCCGCGAAGGAGGCCCGCCGTTCGGTGGTGTGGGCGATCGTGCTCATCGGGGCGTTCTACCTGTTCACCCTGGCGCTGGGCTACGGCGCCGCGGCGCTGGTCGGCCCCGACGCCATCCTGGCGGCGCCGGGCGCACAGAACTCGGCCGCGCCCCTGCTGGCCTTCGAACTGGGCGGGGTGATCCTGCTCGGCGTCATCTCGGCGGTCGCGTTCGCCACGATCCTCGCGGTGGTCGCCGGTCTGACGATCACGGCCGCGACGTCGTTCGCCCACGACATCTACGCCAGCGTGCTCAAAAGCGACCGGGTGCCCGAGGCCGAGCAGGTGCGGGTCTCTCGCCTCACCGTGGTGGTGCTCGGCGTGCTCAGCATCGCCCTCGGCGTGCTGGCCGCCGAACAGAACATCGCGTTCCTGGTGGCGCTGGCCTTCGCGATCGCGGCCGCCGCCAACCTGCCGACGATCCTGTATTCGCTGTACTGGCCGCGATTCAACACCCGCGGCGCGTTGTGGAGCATGTACGGCGGCCTGATCTCGACGATCCTGCTGATCGTGTTCTCCCCCGCGGTCTCCGGCGCCAAGACCGCGATGCTGCCAGACGTCGACTTCGCGTGGTTTTCGCTGGCCAACCCCGGCATCGTGTCGATTCCGCTGGCGTTTCTGCTCGGCATCGTCGGCACGCTGAGCTCACCCGACCGTGGCGATCCGCGCGTCAACGCGGAATTCGAGGTGCGCACGTTGACCGGGGTGGGCGCCGAGAAGGCGGTCGGCCGCTGAGGCGCGGGCCGGCCGCGGGATTACCCCGCGCGCCGCGGCAGTTGAACCGACGCGTGACCTCACGTTTCGCCTTTGCGCTGCTGGCGTACGCGTTCGCCGCAATCATGCTCGGCACCACCATGCCGACCCCGATGTACGCCTTGTACGCCGACCAGATGCAGTTCGACGTGCTGACCACCACCGTGATCTACGCGATGTACGCCGGCGGGGTGCTGTTCGCGCTGCTGGTGTTCGGCCGGTGGTCGGACGTGATCGGTCGCCGGCCGGTGCTGGCGGCCGGTGTGCTGGCGGCGCTGGCCAGCGCGGTGGTCTTCCTGATGGCGGATTCGGTACCGCTGCTGTTCGTGGGCCGAGTGCTGTCGGGCCTGTCGGCGGGCCTGTTCACCGGGACCGCCACCGCGGCGGTGATCGAGGCGGCCCCGCCCGCCTGGCGCGGCCGGGCGGCCGCGGTCGCGACCGTGGCCAACATCGGCGGCCTGGGCGCCGGGCCGATGGTGGCCGGGGTGCTGGTGCAGTACGCCCCGCACCCGTTGCATCTGAGCTTCGTGGTGCACATCGTGCTGGCTGCGCTGGCGGGCGTCGCGGTGGCGCTCGCACCGGAAACCTCGGCACGCTCCGGGCGCCTCGGGGTGCAACGGCTGTCGGTGCCCGCCGAGGTGCGCGTGGTGTTCGTCATCGCCGCGCTCGCGGCGTTCGCGGGTTTCGCGGTGACCGGCCTGTTCATGGCCGTCGCACCGGCCTTCGTGGCCGAGGTCGTCGGCATCGACAACCACGCCGTGGCCGGCGTGGTCGCCGGCTCCATCTTTGCCGCCTCGGTGGTGGCGCAGATCGCTGCCGGCCGCTCGGAACCGTATCGGGCGGTGGCGGTCGGCTGCGCCATCCTGGTCGCCGGCATGGTCATTCTGGCTTTCGCCCTTGGCTTCTCGTCGCTGACCGGGCTGATCGCGGCCGCGATCGTTGCGGGTATCGGGCACGGCATCACGTTCAGCCGCGGTCTTGCCGCCGTCGCCGAGCGAACACCGGCTGACCGCCGCGCCGAGGTGAATTCGACCTACTTCGTCGTCGGATACGTGGCGATCTCGCTGCCCGTGGTCGGCGAGGGACTCGCGGCCCAGGCGTGGGGATTACGCACGGCCGGTGTGATTTTCGCGGTCGCTGTCGCCGTGCTCGCGGGCGTGTGTCTGGCGGCGATCCTGGTGCGCGAGGCGCGCGAGACGCGCGAAGCGCCGGTCGGTTAACCGCTCTTGCGGCGGAACTCGCGGCGGTGCTCGACGGGTCCGTGCGCCCGGGGTTGTTTGTCTCCGCCGTCCTTGTGGTCACCGGCACCGGCGGCGGCCTTGGCGTTCTTCCGCTCCAGCGCTTCCCGGAACTTGCGCTTGGTGTCGTCTTCCGGTTCATCGGCCATGTGCGAAGCCTAGCCTGGTCAGATCCGCGGTGTCGCGCCCTTTACCGCTTGCCCGGCGGCATGCCGTAAACGTGCGAGATCGGCAGCGTCATCAACACGCGGCGCTCGTCGACCATGGCCTGGCGATACTCGTCCCAATCGGGATGCTCCCCGGCGATATTGCGGTACAACGCAATCAACCCCGCCACCGTGTCGTCGTCGGGTGACGCGGCGGGCGCAGTGAGCACGGCGTCCCCCTCGGCCACCGCGTAGGCCCAGCCGTCGTCGGAGCTGACGTGGATGGACGCCCGCGGGTCGCGGCGCAGATTGCGGGTCTTGGCCCTCGGCTCGGTGATCGACACCTGAATCGTTTGCTGACGCGGGTCGAAGTGGTAGGACACATTGGACAACTGCGGTCGCCCGTCGCGCTTGATGGTGGCCAACACCCCCAACGAGTTACCACTGATCACTGCCAACAGCTTGTCGTCGAAGACGTCGCGACCCATGAGACGAGCCTACGTCTCTACCATCGATTCGGTGACGCGGCTTTCTGGATCTTTTACGATCGACGGCGATGTTCTCGACGGCGTCTCGGCCACCACGCTGTGGACGTTGCGCAACCGGGCCAGCGAGGCCAAACGCTCCGACGGCGTGATCCGCGACCCGTGGGCAATCACGCTGTTCGACACGATCCGATACGACTACGCCAAGTTCGGCAGACCCAACCAATCGCACGCCCTGCGCGCGCTGGCATTCGACGGCGCCGCGCGGGCCTATCTGTCCGCGCATCCCAAGGCGTCGGTGGTGGCGCTGGCCGAGGGTCTGCAGACCAGCTTCTGGCGCCTCGAGCGCGACGGTGTCGCGGACGAATTGACCTGGTACTCCGTCGATCTGCCGCCGGTGATGGCGCTGCGCGAACAGCTGCTGCCTCGCGACGACCGGATCGTCGCACTGGCCCAGTCGGCACTGGATCGCAGTTGGCTGGACCGCGTCGATGACACCCACGGTGTGTTCATCACCGCTGAGGGGCTGTTGATGTATCTGCCACCCGAGGATGCGCTCGGGCTGATCCGGGACTGCGCGGCCCGCTTCCCGACCGGCCAGATGATGTTCGACTCCATTCCGCGGTGGCTGCGCGAACGCACGCTCAAGGGTCGCCTGAAGCTCTCCAGAAGCTACGTCACCCCGCCGATGCCGTTCGCACTCAGCGCCGATGAGGGCCTCGCCCTCGCCGAGGACATCCCCGGTGTGCGCGCCGCCCGCGACATCGTCCTGCCGCCGGGTCGCGGCCTGTGGAAGTTGGCTGCCTCCCCCACCATCGACCGCATCGGCTTCCATCGGCGGCGCCGGCCCAGTATCACGCTGTTGGAGTTCGGCTCGTGACCCGCTACGCCGCCTTCCTGCGCGGCGTCAACGTCGGCGGCGTCAACCTCAAGATGGCCGAGGTGGCCACCGCCCTCGAGCGTGCCGGATTCACCAATGTGAGAACGATTCTCGCCAGCGGCAACGTTGTGCTGGACAGCCGCGCCGGGCCCGATGCGGTGCGCCGCAAGGCCGAAAAGACGCTGCGCGACGCGTTCGGCTACGACGCCTGGGTGCTGGCCTACCCGATCGACACGGTGGCGACGATCTCTGCCGCGTACCCGTTCGCGCGCGAGGTCGAGGGCCACCACTCCTACGTGACATTCGTGTCCGACGAGGATGTGCTCGACGAGCTCGCCGCGCTGGCGAACAACGCCGGTCCCGGCGAGAAGATCCAGCGCGGAGACGGGGTCGTCTACTGGCAGGTGCCGAAAGCCGCGACCCTGGACTCCGCCATGGGCAAGACGATGGGCAAGAAGCGCTACAAGTCGTCGACGACCACCCGCAACCTGCGCACACTCGACAAGTTGTTGCGGTAGGTAGATTCACCTACGTGAGTTCCACACCGACCGCCAAGGCCGACGGCACCGTGCTGACCGGCGTGTCAGAAACCGCGCTGATGACCCTGCAGGTACGGGCGAACGAGGCCCGTCGACCCGACCGCATCATCGATGACCCGATGGCCGTCGAGTTGGTCGACGCCATCGACTTCGACTGGGCGAAATTCGGCATGAGCAGACGCCAGGACATGGCGGTGCGGGCGCTGGCCTTCGACAAGCAGACCCGCCGCTATCTCGCCGACCATCCGAAGGCGACGGTGGTGGCGCTCGCCGAAGGACTGCAGACCAGTTTCCACCGCCTCGACGCCTCCGACGCGGGACACGAATTCCGTTGGCTCACCGTCGACTTGCCGCCGATGGTCGCCTTGCGCAGCAAGCTGCTTCCTGCGTCGGACCGTATCGACATGTGCGCTCAGTCGGCCCTGGACTACAGCTGGATGGACCGGGTCGACACCGCGCACGGGGTGTTCGTCACCGCCGAAGGGCTGCTGATGTATCTGCAACCGCAGGAGGCGCTGGGTCTGATCGCCGCGTGCGCCGAGCGGTTCCCCGGCGGCCAGATGATGTTCGACCTTCCACCGGCGTGGTTCGCCAAATCGATCAGCCGCGGCGTGCTGCGGCCGTCGCTGCGCTACCGGGTGCCGCCGATGCCGTTCAGCATGACCCCCTCGCAGCTGGCGAACCTGGTGAACGAGATTCCCGGCATCCGCGCCGTCCACGACATCGCGATCCCGCCCGGACGCGGCAAAGTGTTCAACGCGGCGGCGGCGACTTTGCAGCGACTCTCGCTGTTCGACCCGGTCCGGCCGGTGTTCACGCTGCTGGAGTTCGGCTAGCGGTCAGTCGAACGCCGCTTCGACGTAGCGCAGCGCGTCGGCTTTGCCGATGCCCAACGACTTCGCCGTCGACACGAACGCGCTGGCGGCGGTGGCCATGGTGGTGTCCGCGGGATCCACTCGGGCGACGAACGTGCCGAAGCGACCGCGGGTCTCCAGGATGCCCGCGGCCTCCAGTTCGCGATACGCGCGCGCCACGGTGTTGACGGCCAGTCCGAGTTGGCCGGCCAGTTCGCGCACGGTCGGCAATCGAGTGCCCGGCGGCAGCCGGCCGTCCCGCACCCCGTCGATGATCTGGGTTCTGAGCTGGTCGAACAGTGCAGCGGCAGCGCGCTGGTCAATGCGCACCCACTCCCCCAACTCGGCCACCCGCTCAGTATCGCCCACCAACGGTAAGTTTGGACATGTGCAGATAGCGGTCCTCAGCGGTGCGGGCATCTCGGCGGAAAGCGGGGTGCCGACGTTCCGCGATGTCGAAACGGGGCTGTGGGCCAAGGTCGATCCCTACGAGATCTCCAGCGCCGACGGTTGGCGGGCCCACCCGGAGCGGGTGTGGGCCTGGTATCTGTGGCGGCACCACATGATGCGCGCGGTGGAGCCCAACGACGGCCACCGCGCCGTGGCGGCGTGGCAGGACTACGCCGAGGTGCACGTCGTCACCCAGAACGTCGACGATCTACACGAGCGCGCCGGCAGCAAACGCGTGTATCACGTGCACGGCAGCCTTTTCGAGTTCCGTTGCGACCGTTGCGAAGCCGCCTACAGCGGCGCTGTGCCCGATATGCCCGAACCCGCGCACACCGTCGAACCGCCGCGGTGCGAATGCGGCGGCCTGATCCGGCCGAACGTGGTGTGGTTCGGCGAGGGCCTGCCCGACGATGCGTGGGAGAGCTCGGTCGAGGCGGTCACCAACGCCGACATCGTGGTGGTGGTCGGCACGTCGTCGATCGTCTACCCCGCGGCGGGCCTGCCGGAGTTGGCGCTGGCGCGCCGCACCGTCGTCATCGAGGTCAACCCCGAGCGCACCCCGCTGTCGGACACCGCCACGGTCTCGCTTCGGGAGAAGGCCGCCACCGCGCTGCCCAACCTGCTGCAACGACTGCCCACCCTGCTCAACTAGCGTTTTGTGTGCGTTCTGGTGCGCTGACCGCTCCTGAACGCACACAAAATCACGCTTTGACGGCGCGGCCGATCGCGAACTCCGCCACCGGCACCGGTGCCCATCGCGGAAGTGTCCACTCGCGCCGCGCGCCAGAGACCGCAAACCCCGCACCCACGATCGCCTGCTCGGTGTGCCGATGGGTGTGGCAGTTGCCCAGCAGCCGCGGCCACAGCGTGGCGTCGGCGATCTTCTGCAGTCGGGCGCGCGCTCCGCTACCGGCGATATGCTCCAGATAGCGCAGCTCGCCTCCGGGCCGCAGCAGTGAATGCAGTTGCCGCAGAACGCTGTCGGGCTCGTCGACCGAGCACAACACCAGCGAGCACACCACCGCGTCGAACGGTTCGGTTTCACCGAGGCTCTCGATCGTCGCGTCCTCGACGGTGACCGGCACCCGGGCGCTCAGCGCCGCGTGTCGGGCATGGCGCACCAGCTGCTGCTCGGGTTCGACGGCCACCACCTCGGTCACCGTGTCCGGGTAATGCGCGAAGTTCGTCCCCGTTCCGGCGCCGACTTCCAGCACCCGGCCGGACAGCCCGGCGAGGTTCTCGCGACGCAGCCGCTTGATCGCCTCGGTCTCGTGGCTCGACATGAACGTCCACAGCCTGGCGAAAAACGGGTTATTGACTTCGGTGTTGCCCATCGACCATTCCCTTCAACATGGCGATCGCCTCGGCCGGAGGCAGATCCGGTTCCAGTGCGCCCCGCACGATATGGCCCATACACGCCGCGCTGAGCACCCGGTCGGCGAACTCCTCGACGTCCCCCCACGGCAGATACGGTTTCGAGATCAGCAGGGCGGCGACGCCGTGGGCGGTGGACCACAGTTCGAGCGCCACGCTAGTCGAATCGCCCGCCGGGAAGATCCCGTCGGCCATCAGCGCCTCCACGGAGGTGCGCATGTGTTGGAACGCGGACGCGTTCAGTGTCAGATCGATGTCGCTGCCGGCCCGCCCTTCGCCCATCGTGGCGATCCGGTACAGCTCCGGTGTTTTCACCGCGAACCGGATGTAGGCCAGCCCCTGGGCGCGCAGCACCTCCACCGTTGTCGGCTGCACGGCGGCCGCTTCCTGCATCTCCGCGTCGAGCTTTTCGAAGTACCGCACACACACCGCGTCCAGCAGCGCGTCTTTGTCGGCGAAATGCAGATAGATCGACGGCGACGTCACCCCGACCCGCTCGGCCACCGCCCTAATCGACACCGCCTTGGCGTTGCCGGTCTCCAGCAGCAGGTCGGTGGTCGCGTCGAGGATCTCCTCACGCAGCTGTTCTCCCGATCCGCGGGGCGCGCGTCGGCGTCTCACGACGCACCGACCGTGTCTTTGCTTGGTGCGACGGCCGACTCGCGCAACCCGATGCGCTCGTGCAGCCGCGCCAACGGTCTGGGCGCCCACCAGTTCCACCGGCCCAGCACATGCATGAACGCGGGCACCAGCGCCATGCGCACCAGCGTCGCGTCTGCGAGCACCGCCAGCGTGAGACCCACGCCGAACATTCGCATGAACGCCACCTGCGCGGCGATCAGCGCGGCAAACGAGATCGACATCACCAGCGCCGCCGCGGTCACCACCCGGCCCGTCCTGGCCAGGCCGAGTGCGACGCTCTCGTCGTTGCGCTCGCGGGGCGAAAGATCTTCACCCGCCAATTTCAGCCAGTATTCCCGGATCCTCGACACCAGGAACACTTCGTAATCCATCGACAGCCCGAAGGCGATGCAGAACAACAGCACCGGCATGTTGGCCACCAGAGTTCCGGTGGGCGTGGTGCCCAACGCACCCAGATGTCCGTCCTGGAAGATCCACACCAGCGCCCCGAATGCCGCGGTCAACGACAACACGTTGAGCACCAACGCCTTGAGCGGCAACACCACGCTCCCGGTGAGCAGGAACAACAGCACGAACGTGATCGCCGCGATGACCCCGAGAACCATGGGCAGACGCGAGGTGATCGCCGACGAGCTGTCCCTGTTGATCTGCGCGACGCCGGTCAGCTGCACCGGTTGTCCGGCGGGCGGGCTCACCGCGCGCAAGCCGTCCAGCTGCGCCTCGGAGGCATCCGAGAACAGCGGGGCGTCACTGGTGACGGTCAAAAAGGCGCTGCCGTCGGCCAATCCGGTCGACGCCGACGGCGCACCCACCAACCTGCCGTCGGCGAACGTCCCGCCCGGCGCCGACACCGTGCTCACGTCGGGCACCTGCGACAACGCCGCCGCGTAGCGCTCCAGGTCAGTGGGCGTGACCCCGGAGGCGTCGGGGATGACGACGGCGACGTTGCGCGCCGAGTCGACCGTGAAGTCGGCGCGAAGCTGGTCGCCGATCTGGCGGGCCGATGCCGACTGCGGAAGAACCCGGTCGTCGGGGAAGCCCCACTTGGCTCCGAGGAACGGCGCACCGAGCACCATCAGCAGCGCGACGATGCCGAAACCGATCGGAATTGCCCGGCGCATAACGGATTTCGTACAGCGATACCAGAACGTCTGCTCGACGGGCTTTCGCACCGGTTCGGGCCTGCCGAGAATGCGCCTGCCCAGGCGGCGGACGTCCAGTGAGTCCAGGCGCTCGCCGAGCAGCACGATCGCCGCAGGCGCCACCACGATCGCCGCCACCGCCGCGAACGTCACCACCGCGATGCCCGCGTAGGCGAAGGACTTCAGGAAGTACATCGGGAACAGCACCATCGCCACCATCGACAGGGCAACCGTCAACGCCGAGAACAGTACGGTGCGCCCGGCGGTCACCATGGTGTGCACCAGCGCTCGGTCACGGTCAGCCCCGTCGGCGAGTTCGTCGCGATATCGGCTGATGATCAGCAGCGTGTAGTCGATGGCGAGCGCCAAGCCGAGCGCGACGGTGAGGTTGAGCGCGAAGATCGAGACGTCGGTGACGAACGTGACCGCACGCAGCACCGCCATCGATCCCAGGATCGCGAAGCCGCCGACGGCCAGCGGCAGCGCCGCCGCGAGCAGACCGCCGAACACCCACACCAGCACCACGAAGCTCAGCGGTATCGCGATGGCTTCCATGCGCAGCAGGTCGCGTTCGCTCTGCCCGTTGATCTGGACGTAGGTCATCGCCTCACCGCCGGCGCGCACGGTCACGCCGTCGCGGTCGCGCACCAAACGGTCCGTCAACTCCTTGGCGTGCTTCTGCGCGCCGCTTTCGCCGCCGGTGATCCCCGCGACGATGAGCCCGGTCCGGCCGTCCTCGCTGAGCAGCGCGGGCGTGGCCGTAGCGGGTGCGGTCCACGCGGACACGACCTGCGCCACGTGCGGCGACGCCTGCAGCTGGGTGGCGATGTCGGTACCGACGGCGTGCGCCGCAGGTGCCTGCGCCCCCTGGTCGGAGCTGACGCTGATGATCAACTCCATGTCGCCTTGACCGAACTTGTCGACGAGCAACTGGTTGGCCTGCGCCGACTCCGACGTGGGGTCTTGAAATCCACCCGCGGACAGATACTTGGCCACGGGGATGCCGAAGATTCCGCAGGTCACCATGACCAACGCGGCGACGGCGACGATGCGTCGGGGCGCCGCGATGGCCAGGTGTGCGAATCGTTGCAGCATGCCGCGGCCTTCCGCTCGCAGTGAGATAGCGACGGTAACTTAACAGTGGTAAGTCAGGGTGGTCAACGCCTCCCTCCGGAACACGGTTGAAGTACCCGCGGCGTTCACTGCGATTCGCCGCGATGAGTTCCGCGCTCTCTGGTAGTCGTAATCGGCATGACAATCTCGGACGAGACCGCCACCAGCACCTCGCGCAACTCCGTTGGCAACACCGCCGCCGACGTCGGCCTGCTGATCCTGCGCATCGGGGTCGGGGCGGCGATCCTTCAGGCCGGTCTGATCAAGGTCTTCGACTTCAGCGCCACGGTCGGCTTCATGGAGGCCGCGGGGTGGCGCCTGCCCGGGTTGGCCGCCTTCATGGTGACCACCGCCGAGACCCTCGGCGGTCTGGGGTTGATCCTGGGCGCGCTGACTCCGTTGGCGGCTGCAGCGGTGCTCGCGGCGATGGTCGACGCGTGGGCGGTCAACGTGTCTGCCGCGGCGTTCTGGTCCGAGCCGTTCAACGTGCCGTTCCTGATCGGCATCGGCGCTGCGGCCATGCTGTTCCTCGGCGCCGGCGCCTACTCGCTGGACGCAAAGGTGCTGGGTAGGACGGCGTGGCCGGTGCGTGTCGCGGTGGGATTGCTCATCGTGGCCGTCGCCGCCGCGATCGTGACCTGGGTGGCGCTGCTGGGCGCTAACCCGATCCACTTCACCGCGCCTGCGGGCTGAGCGCTACCGCCCGTCGGCCACAAACCTTACTCCGGGGTAATAATTGCCACGATATTCCGAATCGTGACTCAATGATTCCTTAATAGTGATCCCTACTGTCGAGTACATGTGGATCGACGACACCAGTGCTGATGTCATCAAGATTGACTTCGAGGCGCTTTACCACGGCGATGTCCTGGTAGAGGGCGACACCTCCGAGCAACTCGAGGACGATCAGCCGCTACGCACCGCGGTGTAAGCAAAACGCGCGCCCGAAGGCGCGCGTTTCCGCCGTACCTGTTTGCCCCAATGTGGGCATGTTCCGTTGATTTCCGCTCAGGCGACGTTTTCCTCTTCGTCGACCTCGACCATGCCGCTCAGCCTGTCGGTGATGATCTCCTCGGCCTCGGCGACGATCCGCGACACCAACTCGCCGCAGGTCGGGATGTCGTTGATCAGCCCCATCGAGGTGCCCACCGACCAGATACCCGCGTCCAGGTCGCCGGTCTCGTAGACCTTGTTGCCCCGCACGCCGGCGACCAGATCCTTGACGTCGGGGAACTGACCGCCGCGGTTGAGGATTTCCACCACTTCCTGCGACACCGCGTTGCGCGCCACCCGGGCGGTGTTGCGCAGTGGACGGAAGATCAGATCGGTGTCGAGTTCGGTGCCCGCCACGATCGCTTCCTTGACGTTCTGATGAATCGCCGACTCGACGGTGCACATGAACCGGCTGCCCATGTTGATGCCGTCGGCGCCCAGCGCCAGCGCGGCCACCAGACCGCGCCCGTCGGCGAAACCGCCCGAGGCGATCATCGGAATGTCGATCTTGGTGGCCGCCGCCGGGATCAACACCAGGCCCGGGATGTCGTCCTCACCGGGATGCCCGGCGCATTCGAACCCGTCGATGCTGATGCCGTCCACGCCGAGGCTCTGCGCCTTGACCGCATGCCGCACCGAGGTGCACTTGTGCAGCACCTTGATCCCGTTCTCGTGGAACATCGGCAGATGCGGCGCCGGGTTGGAGCCCGCGGTCTCGACGATCTTGATGCCCGAGTCGACGATCACCTGGCGGTACTCGTCATAGGGCGGCGGGTTGATCGTCGGCAGGATCGTCAGGTTCACCCCGAACGGCTTGTCGGTCATCTCGCGACACCGGGCGATCTCCTTGGCCAGATCCGCCGGCGTCGGCTGCGTCAGCGCCGTGATGAAACCCAGTGCGCCCGCATTGGCCACCGCCGCAACCAGTTCCGCGCGGCCGACCCACTGCATCCCACCCTGCACGATGGGATGCTCGATGCCGAAGGTCTCGGTGAACTTCGTGTTGATTGTCATCGGGGGGCCATCCGGATCGCTCCGTCGAGGCGGATCACCTCACCGTTGAGCATCGCGTTCTCCACGATGTGCACCGCGAGCGCGCCGTATTCGTCGGGGTCGCCGAGGCGGGCCGGATGCGGCACCTGCTTGCCCAGCGACTGCTGCGCCTCCTCGGGCAGCGAGCCCAGCAGCGGCGTCTTGAACAGACCCGGCGCGATGGTGACCACGCGGATCAACTCACGCGACAGATCGCGGGCGATCGGCAGGGTCATGCCGACCACACCGCCCTTGGACGCCGAGTACGCGGCCTGACCGATCTGGCCCTCGAACGCCGCGACCGACGCGGTGTTGATGATGACGCCACGCTCCCCGTTGATCGGCTCGGCCTTGGCGATGCGCTCGGCCGACAGCCGGAGCACGTTGAAGGTGCCGATCAGGTTGACCTCGATGACCTTCTTGAAGGCGTCGAGCGGGAACGCGCCGTCCTTGGACAGCGTCTTGATCGCGTTGCCGATGCCCGCGCAGTTCACGTTGATCCGCAGCGGGCCGATCTTCTCGGCGGCGTCCAGCGCCTTGGTCACCGCGTCCGGATCGGCGACGTTGGCCTCGACGAACTGCGCGCGGTCACCGAGTTGCTTGACCGCGTCCTCGCCCTTGAGGTCGATGACGACCACCGAAGCGCCTTTGTCGAGCAGACGCTTGGTGGTGGCCAGGCCCAGGCCCGATGCGCCCCCGGTGACAACGGCGACGGCGTCCTTGATCTCCACTGAAATGTGTTCCTTTCCTTGAGGTCCTCTAGGTCCAGTCCCGTAAGACGGATTCGGTGTCGGCGCCCGCCTCGCCCGGTGGGGTGGGTTTCGGCGGCTGGCTGCGGGAGAACCGCGGCGCGGGCATCGGCTGCAGGTAATCGCCGACGCGATAGAAGGTGTCGCGCTCGGTGACGTGCGGTTCGGTCTCCACCTCGCCGAACGACAGCACCGGTGTCACGCACGCGTCGGTGCCGGCGAACACCTTGGCCCAGTGGTCGCGGTCCTTGGCGGCGACGGCCTCGGCGATGCGTGCGCGCAGTTCGGGCCAGCGGCTCGCGTCGTTCTGATCGGGCAGGTCTTCACCGTCGAGGCCGAGCCCCTTGAGCATCTCGGCGTAGAACTGCGGTTCGATCGCCCCGATCGCGATGTAGCGGCCGTCGGCGCAGGTATAGGTGTCGTAGTAGGGCGCGCCGCCGTCGAGGATGTTGACGCCCCGCTCGTCGGACCACAGCCCGTCCTGGCGGAAACCCCAGATCATCTGGGCCAGCACACTGGAGCCGTCGATCATCGCGGCGTCGACCACCTGGCCCTTGCCCGAGGTCTGCCGCTCCCACAGCGCCGACAGGATTCCGACCAGCAGGAACATCGACCCGCCGCCGAAGTCGCCGGTCAGGTTGAGCGGCGGCACCGGCCGCTCGCCGGCCCGGCCGATCGAGTGCAGCACGCCGTTGAGGGAGATGTAGTTGATGTCGTGGCCGGCCTGCAGGCGGCGCGGACCGGTCTGACCCCAGCCGGTCATCCGGCCGTAGACAAGGCGTTCGTTGACCTTCGCGCAATCCTCGGGACCGAGGCCCAGCCGTTCGGTCACGCCGGGCCGCAGCCCCTCGATCAGCACGTCGGCCTTGGCCACCAGCTTGAGCACCAGGTCGCGGCCCTCGTCGGTCTTGAGGTCGGCGGCCACCGACCGGCGGTTGCGCAGGGCGGTTTCCCGTTTCGAGGAGGGGATGCCGCCGACCTTGCCGCCGGGACGCTCGATACGCACGACATCGGCGCCGAGGTCACCGAGGATCATCGCCGCGTGCGGCCCGGGTCCGATACTGGCCAATTCGATGACTCGAAGACCCTGAAGTGGTCCTGCCATGGTGAAAACCGCCCTCCATTCGACGAACGCTGTCGACCGCCGACATAGCTTACTTGTATAACCATGTGAAGCGGATCTAGGGTGCAGCCATGACAACCCTCGACTCGGGCGCCCACGGTTATGTAGGCATCGACGACGTCACGGTCGATCTCGCCGACGGTGTGTTGTCGGTGACCATGAACCGGCCGGACAGCCTGAACTCGCTGACCAAGCCGATGCTGGACACCATCGCCCAGACTCTCGAGCAGGCAGCCTCCGACCCGCAGGTCAAGGTCGTGCGACTCGGCGGGGCCGGACGCGGATTCTGCTCCGGCGCCGGGATCAGCGACGACGACCAGGCGCAGAAGACAGTCGACGGACCGGCGTCGGTGCTCGACGCCGCCAACCGCGCCGTGCGCTCGATCGTCAACGTGCCGCAACCGGTGGTCGCGGTGGTCCACGGTCCGGCGGCAGGCGTGGGGGTCTCGCTGGCGCTGGCGTGCGATGTCGTAATGGCCTCGGAGAACGCGTTTTTCATGTTGGCGTTCACCAAGATCGGGTTGATGCCCGACGGCGGGGCCTCGGCGTTGATCGCCGCGGCGATCGGCCGTATCCGCGCCACCCGGATGGCGTTGTTGGCCGAACGCATCTCGGCCGACGACGCCTACCAGTGGGGTCTGGTGACCGCGGTCCATCCGGCCGACGAGTTCGACGCCGCGGTGGACAAGATGATCGCGACGCTGGTGTCGGGGCCGGTGGTGGCGCTGCGCAAGACCAAGGATGCCATCAACGCGGCCACGCTCACCGAGTTGGAGGCCGCAATCGAACGCGAGCGACAGGGCCAGTTGCTGCTGATGCATTCCGCCGACTTCCTCGAGGGCGCCAGGGCTTTCCAGGAGCGGCGACCCGCGAAGTTCACCGACAGCTAACCCCTCTCCCCTTCGTCTTCCCGCCCGAACGGACAAATGGGCGGGAAAGTGCGAGTAGATCGCGCCTTTTCGTCGATCTCGGCGGGCTGGAAAATCGGTGGACCGCGCGGCCCCGCTTCGGCGACCATCGACCGGTGAGCACCCAATTCGATCTCGAGCCGCCGGTCCGCCAGACCGGCGGCTGGCGTGTGCTCGCGCCATTTCGCATCCGCGAGTACCGCCTGCTGATCACCGCGGTGTCGTTGTCGATCTTCGCCGAAGGCATGTGGGCCGTGGTGATGGCCATGCAGGTCATCGAACTGTCCGACGATCCCACCGCGCTCTCGCTGGTCGCGACGTGCTTGGGCGCGGGCCTGGTGGCGTTCGTGCTGGCCGGCGGGATCGCCGCGGACAGGTTCAACCAGCGCACGATCATCATCGCCGTCGAGTCGGTCAACGTCGTCGCGGTGTCGGCGGTGGCGGTGCTGGGATGGCTTGGGGCGCTGCGGATCTGGCATATGGCGGTGGCGGCTGCTGCGCTCGGCATCGCGGCGGCGTTCTTCTTTCCCGCCTACAGCGCGATCCTGCCCCGCATCCTGCCCGCCGAACAACTGCTGGCCGCCAACGGCGTCGAAGGTGTGGTCCGTCCGGTGTTCCAACGCGCGGTGGGCCCGGCCGTCGCGGGCGTGGTGGTCGGCGCGACGTTTCCGAGTGTCGGCAGTGTGGCGGTCGCGGTGTTGTTCACAATCGGTCTACTGCTGTTGTCGGCCACCGCAGACCCAGCCGAAGCGGCGGTGGCGCAGCCCGATCTGCCCCGCCCGCGCGTGCTTCGCGACCTTCGCGAGGGCTTTGTGTTCGTCCTCGGCACCCCGTGGATTCTGTGGACGCTGCTGTTCGCGAGCCTGTTCGTGTTGGTGGTGCTGGGCCCGATCGAGGTGCTGCTGCCGTTCATCGTCAAGGACCGGTTCGCCGACGGTGCGCGGACATACGGGTTCATCCTGGCGTTCTTCGGCGTGGGCAGCGCGATCGGCGCGCTGTCGGTGTCCTCGGGTCGACTTCCGCGCCGGTATCTGACGGTGATGATGGCGATGTGGGGCCTCGGATCGATTCCGATTGTGGTCCTCGGGTTTTCGTCGTCGTTCGCGGTGATGGCGGTGGCAACACTGGTGGTCGGGTTCACCGACGGTGCGGGAATGGTCATCTGGGGCACGCTGTTGCAGCGGCGGGTGCCCAGGCACATGCTCGGCCGGGTGTCGAGCCTGGACTTCTTCGTCTCGCTGGCGTTTTTGCCGTTGTCGTTCGCGATCGCGGGCCCGCTGTCGAAAGTCGTGTCGATGCAGACGATCTTCCTCGTGGCGGGCATCGCCCCGATGCTGCTGGCGGCCGTCGCGATGGGCGCAGCCAGGATGCGCCGCGACGAGTTGGCCCACCCGTTGCACTAGGGGCGTCTACACACCGAAGATCGGGGGCAGTGCCAGCACCAGGATCAGACCCCAGAAGAAGTGGGTCAGCATCGGTGCCAGCACTCCCCCGGTCGCCCTGCGCTCCCAGGCGCAGACAAGACCGAGAACGACGGCGGCGAAGCCGAGCATCGGGTTGCCGGTCGTCACCGACGTCGCGACGACGTAGAGCACGGTCGAGACGAGCAGCGGATAGGCGCCGCCGAGCGCGGTGTACAACGCGCCTCGGAAGAACATCTCCTCGGCCAGACCGTTGATCACCGTGATGAACACCACCAGAAGCAAGGGGCCGTAGTCGGCGAATTCCAAGACCCGCGTGACGTATTCGCGCACACCGGGGATTTCCCTGGCGATCAGCCCGCCCACCACGAACGCCCCGCCAAGGGCCAGGCCTACCGCGGTGCCGGTGATCACCGGGCGCTGGTTGCGGCCGCGAAACCGCACACACCCCAGGTGCAGCGGTCCGGACACCAGCGCACCGACCGCCCACACCGCCGCGAGAAGCAATGTCAGCCAGTAGAAGTCGTCGTCACCTGCCGGGCGGGTCAACGAATATCCCAGCAACGCAGCGCCGATCACCAAGACGACCGCGACGACGACGCGTCGTTTCCGGATCGCCGACGGCGGTTCGTGGTGCGGCACCGCGACCGTGACGGCGATGTCGCGCATTTCGCGCAGGAACCCGGGACGGCTGTCGGCGGGTCGGCTCATACCGGCCGCGCCTTGGGAACCAGGCCGATCAGGGTGTCCAGACCCGTGCGCACCGCGCCGGCCACCGGGCCGGGAACCACGCCGATGAGGCCGAGTGCCGGATGGGTGATCGTGGGGGTGATCGCCCGCGCGAGTTGCTGAATGCGCAACGCGTCACCGCCCGCCCAGACCGGGTCGGTGTCAGCGAGGTGGTGCGGATCGGCCAATTGGTCGACGGGTGTGGGCTCGCGACTGGCCAGCGCGCGGGTGATCGCGTCCGTTACGCCGACGAGGCCCCCCGGCGGATCCGGCACGATGTCGCGCAGGCCGGTCACCGACGCCACCATCGGATGGTCCAGCGACTCCACCAGATCCGAGGCCAGACCGCCCGGCACCGGCAGCACCATCGCGGTCATCCACGACACCACCCCGATGTCGACGCCGTTGACCGGCACCGCGCCGCGCCACTTGCCGCAGATTTGCGCGTAGGTGCGCAACAGCTCCCCATACGACGTGGTCTCCCCGCCGTGGATGTCGTACGCGCCGGCGGGCACCAGGTCGACGTCGGCGGCGGCCACCAGGTAGTGCAGAACATCGGTGATCGCAATCGGGTCAATGGGATTGGCCGCCCACGCCGGCATCGGCAGGAGTAGGAACCGGTCGCCGACATAACGCAACATCTCGAACGAGGTCGACCCCGCACCGATGATCATCGCCGCGCCGAGCCAGACCACGTCCGGACCGCCGTCGACCTCGAGCGCCTGCGCGACCTCGGCGCGGCTGCTCAGGTGCTCGGAGAGGATGTCGTCGTCGGGTACGAATCCGCCGAGGTAGACGATCCGCTTGACGCCCGCGGTCTTGGCGGCGTTGGCCACGGTGGCGGCGGCGCGGTTGTCCGCCTCGCGAAAGCCCGGCTGGCCGATGCCGTGCACCAGGTAGTACACGACGTCGATCGGCCCGGCGTCGGCGAACGCGTGCCGCGCCGACTCTTCGTTGTGGGCGTCCAGCGCGACGCCGGCGACGTCGTCGTACCAGCCGAAATCGACGAGCCGGGACGGGGTTCTGGTCGCTGCGACGACGGAGTGTCCGGCACGCAGCAGGCTGGTGACCAGACGCGAACCGATGTAGCCGGTCGCGCCGGTGACCAGGATGCGCATATTGCTCACGCTACGACAGTTACCCACCGCCGACCGATCGGAACCCGTCAGGCGCCGGTTGCCTGTCGATGCAGGTCCATCAGCTGCTGATACGCCTGGGCGTTGAACCGGGTATGGGCGAGTTCCTCGTCGGTGAGCTCACGGCGCGCCCGGCCCGGCACCCCGGCGACCATCGACCGCGGCGGCACCACCATCCCCTGCGGAATCAGTGCGCCCGCGGCGATCAACGACCCCTCGCCGATCGTCGCACCGTTGAGGACGACCGCGCCCATGCCGATCAGGCAGTCGTCCTTGACGGTGCAGCCGTGCAGCACCGCGTTGTGCCCGACGCTGACGCCCGATCCGACGCGCACCGGGAATCCGGGGTCGACGTGGATGGTGGTCCCGTCCTGGATGTTGGTGCCGGTGCCGATCTCGACCGGCTCGGCCTCGGCGCGCAGGGTGGCGCCGTACCAGACGCTGGCGCGCGCCGCGAGGATGACGTGACCGATCACGGTCGCATTGGGCGCCACCCAGCTTTCGGCGTGCAGCGACGGGGCGCGGTCCCCGATGGTCAGTATCAACGGCTCAGGCATGGCCGACATGCTATTCACCCGCGCCCGCGGCAACTGTGCGCAGATTCGCAAACCGCAGGTCAACGCGGTGCGGTGGCGATTTCGCGGAGATGCTGCTTTGGTGTTGGCCGAGCCATGCCTTTAACATTCCAGGCGACCTGACCTAGCTGAGGAGCCGTACGTTGAAGACTCGCACCAGCAAAGCCATCGGAGCTGCTGCCGGACTCGCCGCGATTGCGGTGTCGGTGCCGCTGGCGGTATCCGCGCACGCACAGCCCGCGGAGCCGGCCGCCCTCGAGATCCCCGACCCCGAGGGGCCCGGTTGCGGCGCGTTCAAGGAGGCCGTGCCGAACTGGAAGTCGCTGGCCACCGTGCCCGTCGGACAGGCGCTGGCCGCCATCCCGGAAGCCAGCACGTTCAACGCCGCGATCTCGGGCGGATTCAACCCGGTCGTGAACGTGGTGCCGGTGCTGGAGAACGGCCCGTACGTGGTGTTCGCGCCGACCGACGAGGCGTTCGCCACGCTGACGCCCGCCCAGCTCGACGCGTTGAAGGCCGATCCGGCCGCGTTGACCGACTTCGACTACTACCACGTGTTCCTCGGCCTGCTCGGCCCCAAGGACGTCAAGGGTCAGCGACCGACGCAGCAGGGCGCCGACATCAAGGTCGAGGGCGAGGGTGGCGACATCACCGTCAACGACACCGCCAAGGTGGTGTGCGGTGGCATTCAGGCCGCCAACGCGCGGATCTATCTGATCGACGCGGTGCTGGACCCGGCCGCGTCGCCGGAGGCGCTCACCTCGACGACGACCGGTGAGGCCACCGAGACGACTGAGCCGGCCGAGTCCTCCGAAACGACCGAGACAGCTCTGCCCGCCGAGACGACCGAGCCCGCCGCGCCGGTGCCCGCCGCGGACGCCCCGATCGGCTGACGCCCGACGCCTAAAGGCGCCCAAACAAACGTTTGGGCGCCTTTGTGCGAGTAGAGCCCGCCAGAACGTCGATCTCGAACCGGCGGCCTGGGCCGAGCCCGGCTACAGGCCCAGATCGCGGCCGATGATCTCTTTCATGATCTCGGTCGTGCCACCGAAGATGGTCTGGATGCGCCCGTCGACATAGTCGCGCGCGACGCGGTACTCCATCATGTAGCCGTAGCCGCCGTGCAACTGCACGCAGCGGTCGACGACCTTCTTGGCGACCTCGGTGGCCCACCACTTGGCCTTGGCGGCCTCGACCGCGGTCAGGTCGTTGTCGACGACGCCCTGCAGACACCGGTCGATGTACTGCTCGGTGACCTCGAGTTCGGTGTCCATCTCGGCCATCAAAAACCGGTTGTGCTGGAAGCTGCCGATCGGCTGCCCGAACGCCTTGCGGTCCTTGACGTATTGCAGGGTTTGGCGCCAGGTCTCGCGCGCCCCTGCGATCGCCGAGATCGCGATCGACAACCGCTCCGAGGGCAGGTTCTCCATCAGGTGGTAGAACCCGCGGCCCTCGGTGCCCAGCACGTTGGCCGCGGGCACCCGCACGTTCTCGAAGCTCAGCTCCGCGGTGTCCTGATAGTGCAGGCCCATCTTGTCCAGCTTGCGGCCGCGGGTGAAGCCCTCCATCCCGCGCTCGACGACCATCAGCGTGAAGCCCTTGTGACCCGCGTCCGGATCGGTGCGGGTCACCACGACCACCAGGTCGCAGTTGATGCCCGAGGAGATGAATGTCTTGGCGCCGTTGACAATCCAATCGTCGCCGTCGCGCACGGCCGAGGTGCGGATGCCGGCCAGGTCGCTGCCGGCGCCGGGTTCGGTCATCGCGACGCCGATGATGGTCTCGCCGCTGACGATGCCGGGCATCCAGCGCTTCTTCTGCTCGTCGTTGGCCAGGTTCTTGAAGTACGGGCCGACGACGTCGTTGTGCAGGCTCAGCGAGGGCGCGGGCACACCGGATTTGGCAAGTTCCTCGTCGATGATCGCGTTGAAGCGGAAGTCGTCGCTGCCGCCGCCGCCGTACTCCTCGGGCATGTTGAACCCGATCAGCCCGTGCTTGCCCGCGGCCACGTAGGCCGAGCGGTCGACGATGCGCTCCTCCTCCCACTTCTCGGCGTTGGGGACGAGTTCGCTTTCGATGTAACTGCGCACGGTGTCGCGGAATGCTTCGTGCTCGGCGTCGTAGATGGTTCTCTTCATTGCTATTTCGCTTTCCAGACGGGTTGACGTTTCTCTGCGAAGGCCAGCGGACCTTCCCTGGCGTCCTCGGAGCGCAACAGTGCGCCGACTTCGCGTGTGGTGCGTGCCCAGCCGGCTTCGTCACCGGTGATGACCCCGTCGTCGACGCCGTAGGCGACGCGCTTGCTCGCCCACACCGCCAGCGGTGCGTTGCAGGTGATCCGTTCGGCGAGTGCGATCGCCGCGTCGACGGCCCTGCCGTCGGGCACCACCTGGTTGACCAGTCCCCACTTCAGCGCATCGGCCGACGTCATCGGTTCGCCGGTGAAGATCAGCTCCATGGCCACCTTGCGCGGCAGCTGATCGACGATGCGGAACACGCCGCCGGCCGCGGCGATCAGCCCCCGTTTGACCTCGGGCAGACCGAATTTCGCCCGCTCTTCGGCCACCACGAGATCGCTGGCGAGCGCGAGCTCACTGCCACCGCCCAACGCGGTGCCGTTGACCGCGGCGATCGTCGGCTTGTCGATGAAGTGGTGGACGTAGCCCGCGAAACCCCATTCAGGGTGATCGGGATGGAACAGATTCTCCCGGCGCGATATGGCCTTGAGATCGGCTCCTGCGCAGAAGGATTCGCCTGCGCCGGTAATGACGACGGCGCGCACCTCGGAGTCGTCCTGCGCCTGTTGCAGCGCGTCACCGACCGCGGTGCTCACCGCACCGTTGACGGCGTTGCGCGCCTCGGGGCGGTTGATCGTGATGATCGAGACGTTGCCCCGCCGCTCGATGAGAGCGGCGGGGGCGGTCACGTCTATCGTCACAGCAGCTCGAGGATGGTGGCGTTGGCCTGACCGCCACCCTCACACATCGTCTGCAGACCGTACTTAATTCCCTTGGCGCGCATGTGGTAAAGCATCGTCGTCATGATGCGCGCACCGGAGCCGCCCAGCGGGTGGCCCAGCGCGATCGCGCCGCCGTTGGGGTTGAGCTTCTTCTCGTCAGCGCCGATGTCCTTCAACCATGCCAGCGGCACGGGAGCGAAGGCCTCGTTGACCTCGAATACGCCGATGTCCTCGATCTTGAGGCCCGACCGCTTCAACGCCTTCTGGGTCGCCGGGATCGGGGCGGTCAGCATGATCACCGGGTCCGCACCGGCCAGCGTGGCGGTGTGCACGCGGGCGATGGGCTTGAGTCCCAACGACTTCGCCTTCTCCGCCGACATGAACAGCAGCGCAGCCGAACCGTCGGAGATCTGCGAGGAGTTGCCGGCGTGGATCACGCCGTCCTCCTTGAACGCCGGCTTGAGCTGGCCCATCTTCTCGATGGTGGTGCCGCGGCGGATGCCCTCGTCCTTGGTGACCGGGTTGCCGTCCTGATCCTTGATCGCCACGATCTCGTCGTCGAAGGCGCCTGAATCCTGTGCGGCGGCTGCCTTCTCGTGAGATCCGAGTGAGAACTCGTCGAGCGCGGTGCGGTCGAAGCCCCACTGCTCGGCGATCATCTCCGCACCGATGCCCTGGTTGGGGGTCTTGTCATAGCGGGCCTTGAAGCCCGGCGAGAACGGGTTGCCACCGTTGGCCAGTGAGGCGCCCATCGGCGTGCGTGACATCGACTCGACACCGCCGGCCACCGCCACGTCGTAATGCCCGGCGATCACGCCTGCCGCGGCGAAGTGCACCGACTGCTGGCTCGACCCGCACTGGCGGTCGACGGTCACACCCGGCACGGTCTCCGGCCAGCCGGCCGCCAGCAGGGCGGTGCGGCCGATGTCCATCGCCTGCTCACCGGCCTGCATGACGCAACCCCAGATGACGTCGTCGACGATCTCCGGGTCAACTCCGGCGCGCTCGACCAGGC
Source organism: Mycolicibacterium sp. XJ1819 (assembly GCF_053483675.1). Taxonomy (NCBI): domain Bacteria; kingdom Bacillati; phylum Actinomycetota; class Actinomycetes; order Mycobacteriales; family Mycobacteriaceae; genus Mycobacterium; species Mycolicibacterium sp. XJ1819. Next base: position 99,234 of record NZ_JBEFST010000014.1, read on the forward strand.
CATTGAGCACCTGCGCCGACAGATCCGCGGGGTGGACACCCGACAATCCGCCGTTGCGCTTGCCGACCGGTGACCGGACGGCCTCGACGATGACGGCTTCAGCCATGGAAGTACTCCTTCGAAATGATGTGTTGCCCCGAACGTAGAGGAACAAAGTTTACTAGGTCAACCTACTCGCTGATAGGGTGGGCCGGTATCCGGCCTGCGGTCCGGCCGGCAGCAATGTTATGGGTGATATGGGAGACGAAGTGGCTCGAAGCACGCCGCTGGCGCCGATGATCGGCCCCGACGGCATCGGTGCGAGTGCGGCGGTCCGGTCGCCGAAGACCGCTGAACTGGTGGCGGGCACCCTGCGCCGCATGGTGGTCGACGGCCAACTCAAAGACGGTGACTTCCTGCCCAACGAAGCCGAGTTGATGGCCCACTTCGGGGTGAGCAGGCCTACCCTGCGCGAGGCCGTCCGGGTGCTCGAGTCCGAGCGCCTCGTCGAAGTCCGTCGCGGTTCGCGCACGGGCGCGCGCGTCCGCGTGCCCGGCGCGGAGATCGTCGCGCGCCCGGCGGGCCTGCTGCTCGAGCTGTCCGGCGCCACCATCGCCGACCCCATGACGGCGCAGGCGGCCATCGAGCCGATGGCCGCCCGACTGCTCGCCGAGTCGGGCAACACCGAGGCGTTCGACGAACTCGAGAAGATGCTGGCCGAACACATTCCGGCCGGTAAGGAGTCGGGACGACTCGCCGAGTCGATCGGTGATTTCCACCTGCGGATGGTTCAGCTGTCGGGCAATGCGACGCTGGGGATCATCGCGGGCATGCTGCATGAGATCACGGTGCGCCACACCGCATTCGTCTTCAAGGAGGGCCGACCGGTCTCCAAGGCGGACTACGACAAGTTGATGCGGTCGTATCAACGCCTGATGCAGTTGTTGCGCTCCGGTGACGGCGCGGCGACCGAGGCCCACTGGCGCAAGCATCTCGACGTGGCGCGCAACTTGATGGTGGAGGGGCTCGAGGACGTCAAGGTCCGCGACGTGATGGGCTGATCGTCGACCACGTCACGTGCACCGGCACGGTGTCGTCCCACGGTTGGCGGGTGACCATGTCGGCGACCTTGATGTAGCCCCGCTCGAACTCGCCGGTCGCGGCGTCGACCAACCGGTACTGCTGGGTCTGCCGGTGGATCGGTTGCCCGTCGATCAGCACCACCCGCACCTCGCCGGGCTCGAAGTGACAGCGTTGCTGCAACGCCTCGATCAGCTGCTCGTTGTGCATGTGGCCGTCGCCGAAATTCCACCCGATGGCCGTGCTGCAGATGCGCTCGCCGTCGGTGAGCACGTAGTCGTCCTCGTTCTGGTCGACCATCGCGCGGTGCGCGAGGGTGAACATCGCCCGGCCGTGAGTGTTGAAGGCGCGGAACGCATATCCCATGTAGAGGTACATCTGGGCGGTCTCCGGGCTGCCGTAGTACCGCTCCATCTGCGACTGCGGCATGCTCGCGATCGAGACGATGCCGTTTTCGAGCTTCTCCGCCGCCGACGGCTTCACGCACCACAGCCCGGTGTCCCAGTTGCCCGCGTAGTAGCGCATGCCGGGCAGAAAAGACACCTTGCGCGGGAACAGGTTTCCCATCACGACGATGCCCGCCAGCACCGCGAACAACACGATCGGCCAGGGACTCTGCAGATCCCCCAGTCCGACGCGCGCGTGGCCGACGAACAACGCCAGCACGCTGAACATCATGAACACGTTCCACTCCAGCGGCACGCCCATCGGGATCGACGACAGGATTCCGAAATGGAAGATGAGCATGATGGCGGCGGCGATCGCCGTCGGCCAGCCGCCGTGGGAGAAGAACAACACCAGCGGCACCAGACCCTCGATCGCGGTGCTGAAATGCGCGATCCAGCGCGACACCCGACCCGGACGCAAATCGTCGGGAAAGCGTTCGAAGAACCGGCGTTTGATCCATCGCGGCCTGATCACCGGGTTGTTGCTCATCATCGTCGAGATGACGAACGGGAAGTGCTTGTTGAGCTTCGACGTGGCCGCGCCCAGCCAGATCACCAGCAGCACCAACTTGGCCGCCAGGATCGCGTCGGCGCCGGGAAACAGGAAGCACACCGCCAGCGACGCGTATACCTCGCCACGAGCGGCCAGGAAGATCACCTTGTCTCGCAGGCTGACCACCGCGAGGATGCCCAGAATCGTGGCGATCTGCCAGACCGGCAGCACACCCACAGTGGTATCCAGTTCTGGAATCGGCCCGGTGCCGTCGGTAAACAACGCCACCACGAGCATCGCCAGCAGTGCGGCGTAGAGCACGACGTCAACCGGTGTGCGCGCGGTGCCCTTGGTCAGCGGTATGCGGGTAGGCCAGGGCGGCAACCGGATCGTCTTGGGCCGCAACCAGTACAGCATCGAACCCATCGGCGGGAAGAAGCGGTTGTTGAGCGGACCGAACCCGCAGCCCAGCCCCACCACCTCGAACAGCATCGTGTAGAGCACGACCTTCTCGAACACGATCGGTTCGGCGTACCAGGAGGTGACGTCGGTGAATCCGTCGATGCCGTCGGTGGTGAGCACGACCAGCCATGCGCCCAGGATGTAGAGCGCGATCTTCACGACGTAGAACAGGTGAAGGACGACGGGAGTGCCGAACCCGACCTCGGCCCAGTGCCGGGCCATCGGCACGATCTTCTCGGCGCGGGTGCCCTTGCTCCATTCGTCGTAGTCGACGACGGGCGCGTCCTGCTTCAGAAACCCCATGGCCCAAGACTAGAACGTGTTCTAGCTCGTGCGGCCTCACTTCGCCGCCCAACCCCGCGAAATCTGCGTGAGGGTCGTGATTCGCCCGGTGCACAGCCCTCCGGTCGATTTCGGCGCGGAAGGCGCGGAAAGCTCAGGAGGCGTCGGCCTTGGCCGGTGGACGGTAGAAGATCAGCAACTGCCCGATGCCGCCGGCGAGGCCGAGCCCCAGCGAGATCGCCAGCCCCCACCAGCCGTGCAGATAGTCGTAGAGGGTCGAGGTGCTGAACAGCAGGTGATCCAGGCTGAGCTTGCCCGCGCCGATCGTCGCGATGCCGACCGCGGCCGCGGCCAGCACCAGGTTGTACTCCCAGCCCTCCTTGACGATGAAGAAGCCGTTGGGGCGGTGCACCGTCCACGCGGCCACCAGCATCAGCGCGACGAAGCCCGCCGCGGGGATCGGGGTGAGCAGACCGAGCGCCAGACCGATTCCGGCGGCCATCTCGGTGGTCGCGGCGATCCTGGCGTGGAACATGCCGGGCTTCATACCCATGCTGTCGAACCAACCGGCCGTGCCCTTGAGCCCGCCGGGGCCGAAGAACTTGTTGTAGCCGTGGGCGGCCATGGTCAGACCGAGCACGACTCGCAGGATCAGGACTCCGACGTCGTATGCAGTCATGCGACAGAATCTAGGCCATCTGTTACGGGAGTGGCTAGCCAACCCCGGAATGCTCGGCCAGGGCCGCGGCCAATCGCTCCGCGTAGGCGTCGATGTCCCCGATCGCCGACTGCGCCGCATGGACGCTGACCGCGACGGTCTCGCCGATGCCGTGCACACCGTGGGTGGTGCCCATCATCGGCGACAGCGCGGGATAGCCGGCCGTCAAGACCACCGGTGCCTCACCGAAGCGGAGATCGGCGGGCCCCCGATTGACGCTGGACACCACGGTGTTGCCGGTCACCGTCGGGGACCGTCGAGACACATCGAATTTGCCGACGCCCCATCGCACGAGGGGCGCGGGTGCCGCTGCCGACGCGCGAGCGGCGGCGGCCATCGCCGGATGGGCGGCCCGTCGGCGCCGCTGTGCGAACTCCTCTTCGATGCGCGCCACCCGGTCGCCGAAATCCAACTGCGGGTACAGGCCGACGCCGACGTTGCCGAACTGGTTGTAGGCCTGTCTGACACCGACTTTCGCCATCGGTACCTCGGCGCCCAGCGTGGCCGGGTCCTCACCCAGCTCCCGCAGGTGTCGCGACAGCGCCGTGGACACCGCGGCCAGTGCCCCGACGGTCACCGTCGGACCTGCGATCCGGGACCGGTTCACGACCACGGTGCGGATAGCGCGCACGCCTTCGGGTTGCGCGTTGGTCCGTAGCGGCGGACGCGACGTGGCCGGCGGCGGCACCGTTCCCGCCTCGGTGTCACGCACCAGCCGGCGGTGGGCCTGCGCGGCGCGGTAGCCGAGCCAGGGCAGCGCGAGAGCCTCGAACCGCGCCCGGGGCGGGGCTGTGGGGACGGCGCCGCGCCTACCGAACAGCGCGGCCGCCAGCGCCGCTGACCGCTGTCCGTCGCCCAGGGCGTGCGCCATCTGCACGACGGCCACCGTGGCGATCTCGGCTCCCGGCATGCCCGTTACCCCACTGAAGACGTGCAACCGCCACGTCATCGCGCACGCATCCAATTGGTGCTCGGCCAACTCGGCGACTGCGGCCAGACATCCGCGCCAACTGATGTCGGCAAGCTCGTGCACGACGAATTGACCGGACTGCACCGGTGCGTCCACCCACCGCGGGTGGCTCAGCCCGCCGTGATCGCACACCCGCAGCCTCAGGTCTGCGCACACCTCGGCGCGCCGCCGAATCACCTCGACGGACATTTCGACGTCGTCCGGCGCACCCGCGAACCCGTACAGCAGGAACTGGTCGTTCGGGATCTTCACCGACATCCAGAACATCTGGGCATCCACCATCGACAGCCGACCAAGCAGCATCGTGTCAGGTTAGGCTCTCGCGCATGCTCCCGCCGCCCAGCACCGGCACCGCCGCCGTCATCACCGGGGCGTCGTCCGGTATCGGCGAACAGATCGCACGAGAACTGGGCCGTCGCGGTCACCAGTTGGTGCTGACGGCCCGCCGCGCGGACCGGCTGTATGCCCTGGCCGAATCGATCGGTGGCGCAACGCATGTGCTACCGGCGGACCTGTCGGTGACCGCTGAGCGCGCCGCCTTGCCGGACCGCGTTGCCGCGCTGGGCGTGGTCGCCGACATCCTGGTCAACAACGCCGGGATGACCAACCTCGGACCCGTCGCCGCCTGCGACCCGCAGGCCGAACTACGGCTGGTCGAGGTCGACGTCAGCGCCGTCGTCGACCTGTGCAGCCGCTTCGTGCCGGACATGGTCGACCGCGGCCGGGGCGCGGTGCTCAACGTCGCCTCGGTCGGTGCGTTCGGCCCGGTGCCGGGGCAGGCCACCTACGGCGCGGCCAAGGCGTTCGTACTGTCCTACACCGATGCCCTGGGCCAGGAGTTGCGGGGCACGGGTGTCGTGGCGGCCACGCTGTGTCCCGGGCCGGTGCGGACCGGGTTCGGCGAGGCCGCAGGCATTCCCGACGCAGAAGCCGAGAAGTCGCTGCCGAAGTTCTTGTGGAAACGGCCCGACGAGGTGGCCAGGGCCGGTATCGACGGCCTCGCGGCCGGCCGGCGCGTCATCGTGCCCGGACTGGGCAACCGCATCGCCGCCGTCGTCAACCATCACCTACCGCGGCGGCTGCTGCTGGGCCTGGTCGCGCGCAACCATCCCGGTATGACACTGGGCTAACCCGCAGGCCCGATGAAGTCGGCGATCTGTTGCCCGACGACCTCCGGTTGGTCGAGTTGCAGGAAGTGACCCGCCCGCTCGACGACCACTGTCCGGCTGCCGTCCGGTACCACCTTCTGCACCCAGTGCGCGTAATCCGCTGTCATGCAACCGTCGTCGGCGCCGTGCAGATAAAGCGTCGGCATCGCCGGTGCGGACAGCCAGTGCTCGTGCAGCTCGGCGTATTGCGCGGGCGGTTTGGGCTTGCGCACCGCGGCGCGGTAGTACCCCAAGGCGGCGCGCCAGCGGTCCGGCGCCCCGATGGCGTCCCGCACGTGTCCGAGGTCCTCGTCGGCCGGGTAGGACGGCGACCACCGCCGCCACAGCCGAGGCACCACCCAGTCGGTGGAACGTTCCGGCAGCCAGGGCAATTGGAAATACAGGATGTACCAGCTGCGTCTGAGCTGTCCGGGCAGCGTGGCGACGAAGCGGCCGAAGTCCTCGGGTAGCGCACCCCTGCCGCGCAGCGCCGCGGCGAGCGGAACCGACATGACCACGGCCTTGCGGAACGGACTGTCGGGCATGGCGGCAAGGCCCGCCGCGGCCATGGCACCCCAGTCGTGTCCGATGATCACGTCGCGTCCGGTGGGGCCGACGGTGTCGAGCACCCGAAGCGCGTCGTCCATCAATGCGCCGATGTGGTAGCTACCGTCCGACGGGATCGACGACGGTGCGTAGCCGCGCATGAACGGCGCGACCACCCGCCAGCCCCCGGCCACCAACTTCGGCGCGACCTTACGCCACCCGTGGGCGGTGTCGGGAAAACCGTGCAGGCACAACGCTATCGGCGCATCGGCGGAACCCCACGTCAGGGCCCGTAGCTGTCCCGACGGCGTCGTGACATCGACCGTGTCGGGCCGGGGCATCACACCGGATCGAAGCTCGAGATCAGCCAGCGATCGTCGACCTTGTCCAGGGTCACGCGCACGCTCGACGCCGTGTCGGTCGGGGGATCCTGACCCACCACGACGGTCTGGTTGACGAAGACGAGAACCACGGCGCGGTTCGGGTCCGCGGACACCGAGGCGGCCGCGGGCACCGACGCCACCGCCGAGATCGCCTTCTCCTTGGCGCCCGGGATCACCACGTCGTTGATCAACGTCGTGTACGAGTCGCGGAATTCTCCGGTCAGCAGATCGCGCGCGGAGTTGAGTTCCTCCTCGACGGAGTCGGGCTTGTAGGACAGCATCGCGATGGTGCTGTCCTTGGCGACCTGAACGGTCTCCTCGCCGACTCGCTCCGAATCCGCGATCGAGTTGTCGACCCACTTGAAATAGCCCGCGGCGATCGCCAGAACCAGCGCAAGCCCGGGCAACAGGCCGTAGGCCGCGACCCGAGACCAGTTGATGCGGCGCTTGGGCTTGGCGGGCTCCGAATCTTCGGTGGCCTCGCCGTCGGTCGCCGCGTCCGCGGGGTAGTCCTCCACAGCCGCCTCGGTGTCGGCGACCTCGGTCGCCGCCTCGGCCTCGGTGGAAGCCACCTCAGTTGCCGCCTCGGTCTCGGTCGTCTCGGTCGCGGCCGACTCGGTGATCTCCGCGGACTCGGCGGGCGTCTCGGGGGTCTCGTCGCTGCTGCTGCCCTTAGGCATCCGGTGCCTGCTCACGGTACGAACTCCACATTGGATACCTTCGCCTCATCTCCAACTTTTTCGACGGTGATCCGCATTCGCCAGGACCGCGGTTGCTGCTCGGGCGCGCCCAGGTTCGTGGTGTTGACGGTCACCGCGACCAGAACCCGACCCTCATTGCCGGACTGCGATTCCAGGCCGGCCTCGTTGATCGAACCGGTCGACTTCGACTGCGCCTGCTTGACGACCTCGACGAACGGCTGAGCCCGCTGCTGGAAGTCGTCGTAGAACGTGCCGGTCGCGGAGTCCAGGATCCGTTGCACATCGCCTTCGGCCTGCTCCCAATCGATCGTCGTCAGGTTCAGCGCGCCCTGCCGTCCGACCTGAATGAACAGGTTGCGCAGGTCGTCGGCCTTGCGCGCCTGGTAGGCCTGGTAACCGAGCCATCCTGCGAGCCCGCCCAACCCCAATACCAGCACCAGGCCCGCAATCGTCGCGAGGCGTACATGCGAGATCTTGCGCTTGGCCGGCGCGACGGTCTCGGCGCCCTCATCGGCCGCGTCGCCCTCAGCGCTGTCAGCACTGTCGGCGCTGTCTGAGCCGTCTTCCCCCGCTGCGACCTCGGCGGTTTCGGCCTCGACCCCAGCCGTGGCGGCGTCGGCGGATTCGCCATCACCGAGGGGCTGTTCGTCGTCGGGAGCCGAATCGCTCGCGTCCCGCTTCGCGGTGCTTTCGTCGTCTGCCATCTACTTCCTTACGGCCGCCGTCAACGTACGTGCTCGACACCCTAGCGGCACCGGGTGCGCCTACGCGTCAACCACCCTAGATCGTCAAAACGTCATATAGTTTACTGTTTAGGTTATGGCCACCACTTATACCCGACCACAGTTTCGGCTGGCGCCCGATCCGACCGCCGAGAGCCGGGCGTTCTGGACCGGCGGTGAGCGCGGTGAGCTGCTGATTTGCCGCTGCCGAGGGTGCGGCCACTTCTTCCACCCGCCCGGCCCCGCCTGCTGGCGCTGCCGCAGCACCGACGTGGGACCCGAGCCGGCAACGGGTCGCGCCACCGTGGCGGCGTACACCGTCAACCGCCAGCCCTGGATTCCCGGCTTCGAGCCGCCCTACATCGTCGCGATGGTCGAACTCGACGACGAACCCGATGTCCGGCTGGTCACCAATGTCGTCGACGTGTCGGTCGACGACATCCGGGTCGGGCTGCCGGTCGAGGTCTTCTTCGAGGAGTGGGGCGAGGACGAGAACCGAGTTTGGTTGCCTCTGTTCCGGCCGGTGACGACGCCGGCGGACCACTAGACGACCACCGCTTCCCAGCCGCCGCCCTCGGCGGAGCGACGTGCCGCCTCGATGACGGCCAGGCTCAGCAGCCCGTCCTCGAAGGTCGGCGCGTTGCTCGGCGCGCCCCCGAACGCGGGCAGCCAATCCTCGAGCATCAGGGCCATGGCCCGGCTCGCGTGTCCCGCAAGCCCGTTCGGCAGCTGCTCGGGATGGGCGGGGTCACGCTCGACCACCGCCAGATCCGCCAGCGCGTCGTCGGTCGCCCTGGCTGCCTGATACCGGCTTGCGCGAAGACCGCCGTCACCGATGATGGTGCCGTCGGCGCCGAACAGTTCCAACCGGTAATGGTCGGCGTGCGCGCCGACCACCGAGACGCTGAGCACGGCCGTCGTCCCGGACTCCATGCGCATCAACAGCGCCGCGGTGTCGTCGGCGGTCACCTCGATCACCTCGCCGTCGGGCAGTTCGCGGACCGGGACGGCGGTGCGCACCTCCGCGCACACCGACGCGGGCCGGCCGAGCATGCTGCACACGAAGTCCAGATCGTGCACCAGCATGCCCGCCAGGTATCCCCCGCCCTGGGCCCGGTCGTACATCCACCTGGCCTGCGGCGCATGGCTGGGATGCCAGTACGCGGCGCTGCGGCTGATCCTTGCCAGATACGGCGTACCGAGAAAGCCCGCGTCGACCTTGCCGGCCACCGCCAACCAGTCGGGATTCCACCGGTTCTCGAAGCAGCATGCCGTCGGGCGGCCCGCTTGGGCTGCGGCGCTGACCATTTCGCGGGCGGCGCCGACGTCACCGGCCAGCGGTTTCTCACACAGCACGGCCTTGCCGGCCTCCAGTGCGGCGAGGGTCATGTCGCGGTGCAGCACCGTCGGCGTCGCCACCGAGATGACGTCGAGATCGTCGCGGGCCACAAACGACCGCCAGTCGGTGGAGGTGTCGGAGATACCGGTTCTGGCCGCGGTGCGCTCCAGACGCTCAGGTGTGCGGGCGCACAGCGCCACGGGTTCGAAACCTTCGGCCGCCCGAAAGCCCGGCACCTGGACGTGTGCGCCCCAGCCGACTCCGATGATCCCGACGCGCAACGCCGTTGGTGCTGTCACTGGTACTCCCGTTCGCAGCCGGCTCGACTACACCAGGCGTCACAGACCCAGATCGCGGCCGATGAGGTCCTTCATGATCTCTGTCGTGCCGCCGAGAATGGTCTGGATCCGCACGTCCGCATAGTCGCGGGCCACCCGGTACTCGTTCATGTAGCCGTATCCGCCGTGCAATTGCACGCAGTGGTCGACCACCTTTTTGGCCGTCTCGGTGCACCACCATTTCGCCTTGGCCGCCTCGACGGCCGTCAACTCGCCGTCGACCACGGCCTGCAGGCAGCGGTCGATGTACTGCTCACAGACGTCGAGTTCGGTGTCCATCTCGGCCATCAAGAACCGGTTGTGCTGGAAGCTGCCGATCGGCTGCCCGAAGGCCTTGCGGTCCTTGACGTATTGCAGGGTCTGCCGCCACGTCTCGCGTGCGCCCGCGATCGCCGAGATCGCGATCGACAACCGCTCCGAGGGCAGGTTCTGCATCAGGTGGTAGAACCCGCGGCCCTCGGTGCCCAGCACGTTGGCCGCGGGCACCCGCACGTTCTCGAAGTTCAACTCCGCGGTGTCCTGGGCGTGCAGGCCCATCTTGTCCAGCTTGCGGCCGCGGGTGAAACCCTCCATCCCGTCCTCGACCACCAGCAGCGAAAAGCCCTTGTGACCCGCGTCCGGATCGGTGCGGGTCACCACGACCACCAGATCGCAGTTGATGCCCGAGGAGATGAATGTCTTGGCGCCGTTGAGAATCCAGTTTTGCCCGTCGCGCACCGCCGAGGTGCGGATGCCGGCCAGGTCGCTGCCCGCACCGGGTTCGGTCATCGCGATCGCCACGATGGTGTCGCCGGCGATGATGCCGGGCAGCCAGCGCGCCTTCTGCTCGTCGTTGGCCAAATTCTTGAAGTACGGGCCGACGACGTCGTTCTGCAGGCTCAGCGCCGGCACCGTGTTACCCCACCGGGCCAGTTCCTCGGTGATCACGGCGTTGAACCGGAAGTCGTCGGTGCCGCCGCCGCCGTACTCCTCGGGCATGTTGAACCCGATCAGCCCGTACTTGCCCGCGGCGACGTACGCCGACCGGTCGACGATCCGCTCGCGCTCCCACCTTTCGGCGTGGGGCACGACTTCGCGTTCGATGTACTGCCTGGTGGTCTCCCGAAACTGCTCGTGGTCGGCTTCGTAGATCAGTCGCTTCACCTGCGGTGTCAGTCTTCCTCGATGATGATGGCCATCTCCGGGCACGCCGCCGCGCCGTCGCGGGTGAGTTGCTCATCGCCCGGCTTGACCTCGTGCGCCTCGAGGATGCTGTAACCGGAGTCGTCGATCGGGAAGAGGTCCGGGTCCACCGCGTGGCATTGCGCATGGCCGACGCATCTCGCCTGATCGAGTCGAACTTTCACAATCAATCCTCCGTTGTCTCAGCACGCGACTTTGATGGAAAAGGGCTGCGATATGCGTGCGCTGGGGTTGTCCTCATGGAAGCCGTTGGCGGTCCCGGACAGGGTGAACGTGTGCCCCGAAATCTGGGCCTCGGCTTCGGGGTCCAGGTCGGCCCAGTAGCTACCGGTGAACCCACCGACGTTGCGGAACTGCGCGAACTGCACGACCAATCCGTCGGCGGTGTCGATGGCCGAGGTGGTGCCGGAATCGTCGTTGCCGGTGTTGACGGTCACGACGGTCTCCCCCGTCGTGCAGTGCACGTCGTGGGTGGTTTCGACGTTCGCGCCGTCGATGCTGATCTCGGCGGTGCCCGCCGACAGGATGCCCGGCGGCGGCTCGGCGGGCGCCGAGTTCGAACAGCCGGCCAGGACGAACGCGAACACGCAGGCGCCGAGAATACGGTGAACCGTCACCCGAACATAATCCGCTAAATATCTTCCCATTTCAACCGTGAAGTAGTTGACTTCCGGTATCACGGCGAAAGGACGACGGATGGACCCCAACCCGGATTACGACGCCAGCGACGAACTGGAGTACGGCATGAACTGGTTCGCCTGGATTCTGCGCGGCGTGTATCCGCCGCCGGCCTATCCGCCGGTCTAGAAGTCGGCGGTTTCACGCCAGCGCGGCCCGCAGCCGCTTCTTGTCGATCTTGCCGCTGGGCAGCACGGGCAACTCCGGGACGACCACGAGTCGGCGCGGCAGTTTGTATCCCGCGAGCCGGCCGCGGGCATACTCCCGGACAGTGTCCAGCGTCAGCGTGGCGTCGGGCTTGGCGGGGTCGAGAACCACGACCGCGCAGACGGTTTCACCCCACTGCTCGTCCGGTGTCCCCACCACCGCGCACGCCGCCACCCCGTCGATCCGGCTCACCACGTCCTCGACCTCTGGTGAGTACACGTTCTCCCCGCCGGTGATGATCACGTCCTTCTTGCGGTCCACCAGATACAGCAGTCCGCGGGCGTCGAACCGGCCGACGTCACCGGTGTGGCACCACCCGTCGCGCAACGTCGCCAGCGTCGCGGCGTGGTCGTCCCAGTAACCCCGGAACATCGAATCCGCCCGGACGACGATCTCACCGGCCTGCCCGACCGCCACCTCGCTGCCGTCGTCGGCGACGATGCGCACCTCGATGCCCGGAAACGGGAATCCGACCGAACGCAGCACGTCACCGGCGTCGAGCGTGTGCAGCTCCCGGGGCAGACCGGAGACGATCACCTCGGTCTGCCCGTAGAGGTTGAGAAAACCGGCCGACGGCCACATCGCCATCGCCCGCTGCAGAATGCCGGTGGTCATCGGCGCCGCCGCGTAGATGACGGTGCGCAGGTGCGCGACGGATGCGGGGTCGGTCACCGCGTCCAGCAGCGCCTGCAGCATCACCGGCGCGAGATGGACCAGGGAGATGCGTTCACGCGCGATCAACCCGACCGCCTCGTCAGGGTCGAACTGCCGCTGCAGCACCACGGTTCCGCCGCGTGCATGCACTCCGCCGATGATGGCGATGGCGCCGATGTGAAACATCGGCATGTTGATCAGGCCGCGATCCGCTGCGCCCGAATGCATCTCGCCGTTCATCGTGAAGGCGACGCGGCGACTCTCCCGCTGTCCGAGGATGCAGCATTTGGAGGCGCCGGTGGTGCCGCTGGTGAAGATCAGGCTCGCGATGTCGTCGGGTTGCGCGCGCAGCGCGAGTTCACCGTCCGAACCGGTGGCCAGGAACTCGTCGTAGCCGGCCATGTCCGGGCGCGCCGGCCCGCCGATGACCACCAGGCGCGGAGAGGTGTTCAGCTGCGCGGCGAGGTCGCCGATCATCGGGGCGAATTCGGCCGAATAGAACAGGATCGACGGTCGTACCCGGTTCAGCACATCGCGGACTTCACCGGCGGTCAGCCGGAAGTTCACGGTGGCCATGATGATTCCGCTGAGCTGGCAGGCCGCCATCACCTCGCCGAACTCCACGCTGTTGCGGGACAGGATCGCGATGCGGTCCTGACGTCGGACGCCCGCGGCCACCATCGCTGACACCAACCGTGTCGCGCGCTCGTACAACTGCGCGTGGGTGATGCTGTGGTCGTCGAGGCGGTAGGCGACCACCTCCGGAAAGCGTCGGGCGTTGTCGGTGACGATGTCGCCCAACGTCATGGCCGCGTCGCCGATGTCGCCCGCCATGGCCGTAACTACCTGCTGCTCAACAACATCGATCCGGCGACAGGCCCGCCGCCCACCCCGACCGCGACCACCTCAGGAGTCTTGGGCGCCTGCCGCTCACCGCCTTCACCCCACATCTGCACGCAGGCTTCGTGCAGAAAGCCCATGCCGTGCAGGCGGCCGCCGGAAAGCTGCCCGCCGCTGGTGTTGATCGGCAGCGGCCCGTCGAGCGCGATGCGCTCACCACCCTCGATGAACTCGCCGACCCTGCCGTGTTCGCAGAACCCGAGCGCCTCCAGCCACATCACGGTGAGAAACGAGAACCCGTCGTAGAGCTGCGCCATGTCGACATCGGCAGGTTTCAGCGTGGTGTGCTCCCACAGGTTGGCCGCGGAATCGTGAGCGGCCATCGTGGTGATGTCGCGGCGCTGATCCCAGGTGGCACGCTCGTACATGCCGGGCCCGACGGACTCCACCGTCAGCGGGTGGCGCGGCAACCCGTTGGTTGCGTCTCGGCGGGACACGATCACCGCGGTCGCGCCGTCGCACGGGACGTCACAGTCGTACAGGCACAACGGTTCCGAGATCATCCGCGCGCCCAGATAGTCGTCCATGGTCATCGGGTCGCGGTAGACCGCTTCGGGGTTGCGCGCGGCGTTGCGCCGCGCGTTGAGTGCGATGGCGCCGAGTTGTTCGCGCGTCAACCCGAAATCGTGCATGTACCGCTGAGCGGGCATGGCCAGCCAGTTGGCCGCCGACAACGCGCCGAATGGCGCCATCCACGCCAGATGTGGGGGCAGCTTGCCGCCGCTGAACAGCACCGAGGCACGGCCACCGCCGGCCTGCTGCGCGGCGGTGGACTCCCACACCGACCGGTAGACCACCACGTGGTTGGCCAGCCCGAGCGCGACGGCCATGCACGCCTCGATCACCGGCCCGATCTGGCCCGCGGTCTCCATTGCCGACATGTACCAGCGCGACCGCAGACCCAACGCGTTGCGCACCTCTTGGACGTCGGCCCCGGAGAATCCCGGGTCGGGCACGCCCGGTCCGGGATAGCTGGCGATGCCGTCGACGTCGTCGACGTCGAGGCCCGCATCCGCGATCGCGCGAAGCACCGCCTCCAGGGTCAGGTCCAGACCGGTGCGGCCCAAGCGGCGCCCGACCGCAGACTTGCCTGCGCCGGTCAGCACGGCCTTACCGTCGAAGGGGCCGGCCATCAGAACACGTACCGCGCGATGAGGTCGGCGACCGCGGCGGGCTTTTCGGACCCGTCGATCTCGACCGTGTGGCGGACCGTCAGGTTCACCGTGTCTTCACCTGCTTTCTGCACATCGGCAAGCGCCGACCGTACCCGGATTCGGCTACCGGCGGTCACCGGAGCCAGGAACCGCACCTTGTTCAGGCCGTAGTTGATGCCCATCTTGGCGTTCTCGACACGAAAGTTGTCCTTGCTCAGCCCCGGAAGCAGCGACAGGGTGAGGAAGCCGTGGGCGATGGTGGTGCCGTACGGGCTTTCGGACTTGGCCCGCTGCACGTCGACGTGGATCCACTGATGGTCCAGCGTCACGTCGGCGAAGCCGTCGATGCGCTTCTGGTCGATGTCGAACCAGTTGCTCACACCGAGTTCTGAGCCCTCGGCGGCGACGGCCTCGTCAACGGATCCGATGATCTTCATGCACGCTCCCGTCAACCCGAAATATCGCTATCTATTTAACGGTATACTCTGGGCGCGAACCATGGTGCCCGATCGGGTGCCGAATCCGACGACACCGGGGAGACACATGACGCCGACGACGTCGCGCGCCGCGATCGTGGCCGCAGTCCGCACCCCTATCGGCACCGCACGCCGCGGCACGCTGGCGAACATGCCCGCGATCGAACTGGCCAAACCGGTGGTCGCCGCCGCGGTCGAGCGGTCCGGCCTGGACGCCACCGAGTTCGACGACCTGGTCCTGGCCGAAAGCCTGCAGGGCGGCGGCGACAGCGCGCGCTACGTGGCGGTGGACCTCGGCCTGACCACCATTCCCGGCATGGCCGTCAACCGACAGTGCGCGTCGAGCCTGTCGGCGATCGCGGTGGCTGCCGGTCAGGTGGCGGCCGGTATGAGCCAAGCCGTCCTCGCCGGCGGTATGGAGTCGAGTTCGACCGCACCGATGCTGCGCAAGCGCAAACCGTTCACCACGGGCAAGGCCGCCGAGGACTACGAGGACCCGTGGTTCCCGCTGTCGCATCCGCCCACCGACGACGCGCCCGCGCTGGACATGTCGATCACGGTGGCGCACAACTGCGCGATCCAGTACGGCATCACCCGCGAGGATCAGGACGAGTGGGCGCTGCGCAGCCATCAGCGCGCGGTCAAGGCGATCGACGCCGGTTCCTTCGTCGACGAGATCGTGCCGGTCGAGGTGCCCCAGGCCGACGGGTCGACGATCACCTTCGCCCAGGACGAGCATCCGCGCCGCGACACCAGCCTGGAGACGCTGGCCGGCTTGAAGGTACTGCACCCGGAGATCGACGGTTTCTCGGTGACGGCCGGTAACTCGTCGGGCATCAACGACGCGGCGGCGATGGTCGCACTGGCCAGCCCCGACACGGACAAGGACGTCTTGGCTCATGTGCTGTCGTGGGCCTCGGTCGGCGTACCGCCCAATCGCACTGGCAGCGGCCCGATCTCGGCGATTCCCAAGGCCCTGGAACTGGCCGGGCGCAAACTCGACGACGTCGCGCTGTTCGAGATCAACGAGGCCTTCGCCGCCCAGGCGGTGGCGTGTTCGCGGGAGCTGGGTCTCGACGAGGAGATCGTGAACGTGTACGGGTCCGGCATCAGCCTGGGTCACCCGATCGCGGCCACCGGGGCGCGGATGGTGACGTCGGCGATCTATGAACTACGTCGCCGAGGTGGCGGCATCGGCGTGCTGTCGATGTGCGCTGGCGGCGGAATGGGTGCGGCAATGGTTATCGAGGTGGCATGACATGACTCAACTCATCGCAGAGAATCTGTTCCGCGTCGACGGCGACCGCGCCGTCCTGCTGGGGTCACGACGGCGGTCGACGGGCGTGGTGCGGTTCCCCGCCGAACGTCCGGAGCTCTACGACGCCAACCCGGCCATCCAGGACGACATCGAGCCGGTCGAGCTGCCCACCGAGGGAACGCTTTTCACGTTCACCACCCAGGAGTTCCCGCCGCCGCTGCCCTACCAGGGTCACAAGTCGCCGGACGTCTTCAAGCCCTACGCGGTCGGTTTCATCGAACTCGACGGCCGCGTGCTCGTCGAGGCTCTGCTCGTCGGCGTGCCGGCGTCGGAACTGCGCATCGGTCAGAAGATGGTCAGCACCACGACCACACTGGAGACCGAGGCGGGCGAGACGTTTCTCACCTACGCGTTCCGCCCGGCGTAACCGGGGAGGGCGACACCGCATGAGGGGTGGACCGTCGATCAGGCATCTCGACGATGTACCCGCAGAGGAGATGCTGCGCTACGAATTCGCCGATGGTCGCACTGCCTCGATCTGGGAGAAGTGGATCGAGATGTCCCCCAGATACTTCGCGTTCTGGAACAAATGGGATCCGGGGGCGATCTCTCCTCAGCACGGGCACACCGGCGACCACTCCAACTTCATTCTGTCCGGTGAAATCCGTTGCGGCGACGTGGTCTGTCGTGCCGGCACCCACATCATGCTCGAGTGGGGCGACGTGTTCGGCCCATGGGAAGCCGGCCCCGATGGGTGCGAACTCTACGGCTTCATCGCCGGTGAGGGCCAACCGTTCAACGGCGACGCCGCGGCGTACGAGGCGCTGCTGAAAGAGCGTGGGGCCCGCGTGGTGCCGCTGCCCATGCCCAAACGGCTGCCGCCGTGGATCCGCGGCAGCCTCGGCGGCGGGCTGACCTCGGTCACCCAGTGGGCGACGTAGCGCTCGTCGTCAATGGAAGAGCGCCGCGCGCGATGACGTCGTGAAGCAGCCCTAGGTCGGTGCCCGCCTCCCCGGCGGCCGTCAACGCCGCATCCACGTCCTTGCGCAGGAACGGAGCGGCCAGCTCACTGAAGTTGTCGATGCCACCGGTGGCGCGGGCATGGCCGGCGGCCTTGCTGTCCGCGCTGCAGGCCGCCAGGGCGGTGAGGAAGTCGTCGGGGTCGATGCCCAAATCGGCGGCCACCGTGACCGCGGCACTCAGAAGTTGTGCGTTGGCGGCGAACAACACGTTGTTGACCAGCTTGAGATTCAATGCCGAGCCGAGATCTCCTGTGCGCAGCACTGTCTCGGCATACGCGTCGACCACGGTGGCCGCCGTCTCGACGGCGGCCTGCGGCCCCCCGATCAGCACCGTCAGTTGCCCGTTGGTGATGTCGTCGGCGGTGCCGCTGACGGGTGCGTCGAGCACGGTGACCGCCGGCTGGGCGGCCGCCAGTTCGCGAAGTGTGGCCACCGACCCGGTGGTGTGCGACAGCACGATGGCACCGGGTGCGCAGTGGGCCAGCAGCCCGTCGGCACCGAGCGCGACGTCGCGAAGCTGCTGATCGGAGAACAGACAGCAGATCACCACCGGATGGTCCTTCACCGCGTCGGCGACGGTGTCGACGGCAGCCGCCCCGGCGCCGCGAAGACGGTCGCGCACCTCTTCGCGGCGGGCATACACGGTCACGCGATGTCCCGCGCCGAGCAGTCGGTGCACCATCGGTTCGCCCATCTGGCCGGCACCGATGAAGCCGATCGGGACGCTCACAGGCCTTCCACGGGCAGGCGCGGGCCGGGTGTGAAGGCGATCGGCAGCTTGCGCATCGCCCACACCTCGCCGGCATCCTCGAAGCGGGCGGGTTCGCCGTCGAGGCGGAAATCCGGTAGCCGCTGGAGGATTTCGCCGAGCATCTCCTGGAACATCACCCGCGCCAAGTGTGAGCCAAGGCAGCGGTGAATGCCGACGCCGAATGCCATCTGCTTGCGGCTGTTGTGTCGATTCAGGTCGCAGACGTCCGGGTTCTCGAACATCGCGGGGTCGCGGTTGGCCGCGGCCCACATCAGGATGGCCCGATCCCCCTCCTTCAGCTGTGCCCCGTGGAACTCGGTGTCGCGCGACAAAGTGCGCGCCAACCCCAGAGTCGGGGTGTAGACCCGAAGGAACTCGTCGGTGGCCGTGTGGATCCGCTCCGGATCGGCCAGCAGAGCCTCGCGTAGCTCGGGCTGCTCGGTCATCGCGAACAACACGTTGCCGGTCAGGCCGCTGGTGGTGTCCATCCCACCCAGCAACATCAACACCGTGTACATCAGGATCTGGGTGTCGTCGAGTGGGACATCGTCGATGCGCCCGTTGAGGATTCGGCCGAACAGATCGTCGCCAAGCTCGCCGCTCTCCCGGCGCTCCGACATGTGCTTGTAGATCTCGCCGAACAACTCCATGACGGCCGCGCCCGACTTCTCCTGGTCGTGGGTGCGGTCGTGCACCATCGAGTGCACCCACCGCACCCATCGCATGTACTCGGATTCGTCGAAGCCGAGCATGTGCAGGATCAGCTTGGCCGGCAACGGTGTGGTGAGTTCGCCGACGATGTCGCAGTGGCCGCGCTCGATGAACTCGTTGACCATCGTCCTGGCCATCTGGCGGACCCGCGGCCGCAACCGTTCGGCCTGTTTCGGTGAGAAGGCGCTCAAGGTGATCTCGCGCAGCTTCTGTGTCAGCGGCGGGTCGGTCTCGATGGGCAGGATGGGGTACGGGGCGCCACTCGGCGGGATACCGTTGGTCGGATACGAGTTGAACAGGTCGTCGTCACGTGCGGCATCGAACACTGACTGGTAGTCGAGAAGCGCCCAGAAGCCGCCGTATTCGGTGGAGCGCGTCACCGGACAGCGCGACCGCATTTCGGCGATGGTCTCGTGCGGACATTCCCGGAACTCCGGCGAATGGTGGTCGAAGCTCTCGGTAACGGACGTCGGCGCTTGAGTCACGGGTTCAACCTCCTGAGCGATCAACTACACTTTTATTGTTTGTGTAGTTCAGCCGACACGGTAACGGCTGTTGTAGCGTCAGGTCAAGGATGACTGGCGCTCATCGCGCCGTGAGCCATCCGGGAAGGCGGACATGACGGACACGACTGACATGGGCGTTGTCCTCTACGAGCGCGAAGGCGCCGTCGCGCGCATCGTCCTCAACTGGCCGGAGCGTGCGAACGCCCAATCCTCGGAGATGGTGCGACAAGTCGATGCCTGCCTGGACGAGGCCAGGCGCGATTACGACGTGAAAGTCGTGATCGTCAAGGCCAACGGCAAGGGGTTCTGCGCCGGTCATGTGATCGCCCCCGACGCCTACCCCGAGTTCGCCGACTCCCAAGCCGCGATGGGCAGCAACTTCCAGGGCAGCAAGGAGTTGTTCCTGTGGCCGACGCTTCGCTTCTGGGAGTTTCCGAAGCCGATGATCGCCCAGGTGCACGGGTACGCGATCGGCGGCGGCACCTATTGGGCGCTGCTGCCCGAGATCACCATCGCCGCCGAGGACGCGTATTTCCAGATGCCTCTGGTCCCCGGCCTCGGCTTCGCAGGGGGCGAGACGATGGTCGAGCCCTACGTGTTCATGAACTACAAGCGGGCCGCCGAGTATCTCTACACCGCCCAGACACTTTCGGCGCAGGACGCCTTGCAAATGGGGTTGGTCAACAAGGTCGTCGCCCGCGACGAACTCGAATCGGTCACCGAGGCCATGGCGGCCAAGATTTCCCGTGCGCCCCTGTCGACGTTGATGGCGACCAAGACGATGCTGGTGCGCGCGTGGGAGCAGATGGGTATGCGCCAGCACCTTCAGCTGTCGGCGGACGTGATGTCCGTGCTCGAGCAGACCTCCGACGCCCAGGCGCTGCGTGCCGAACTGCTGTCCCGCCGACGGCTGCCGCGTGAGCAGGCCGAGGATCGGCCGCGGTAATTCGTCGCGCCCCATCGCCGCAATCGGGTGGGCATCTGCCGCACTGATCGCGAAAGTGCAACCAGGGCGGAGTTTTGGCCAAAATTCCGCCGTAGTTTCACACTCGAAGGCTGCCGAAAGTGTCCAGATCCTCCATCGCGGCGGCGAAGCGGCTACCCATCGCCACCGCGAACCGGTCGGGTTGCATCTCGATCGGTGTCACGATGTTCAGGTAACCGTGCATCATGTGCCTGCGGTGAGCGAGGAAGGCGTCATCGAGGCTCGGCACCGCCTCGACACCGGCGCGTCGTAGCTCGTCGAGATACAGCGACAACAGGTCGCGTTCTGATCGGCTCCGGTCCTCGGGGTTCATCGCCCCGGTCATGAAGTACGTGACGTCCCAGATGTACGGTCCCAGACCCACCGCCTGGAAATCACAGAACCCGAGCTTGCCCGCCGGATCCCGGAAGGTATTGCCCACGTGGGCGTCACCGTGCACGAACGTTTTCGGTAACGCCTCGTCGCTGTCGAACATCGCCAGCAGCGCCGCCTCGATCCGTTGCCGGTCGCGCAGCGGTGCGCCCAGGAACGCCGCCCTGTCGCGGGCGATGTAGTCGTCGAAATGCTCCGGCTGCACGAGAAACCGCATCAGGGAGGCGACCGTCGAGACATCGACCAACCAGTCGAGCTGCTCCAGGCCCCGGCCACCCCAGAACCGGCCCTGAGCGACGGCCAGCTGACGCACACCGTCCGCGACCGTGTCGACGTCCAAGGTCTGCTCACAGTCGCCGAACCGGACCCTGCGAAGCGCCAAGTCCTCCAGAACGACGATCGCCTGGCCCTGCTCGTCGACGCCGGCGAAATGCGCGAGCGGCTGTGTCACTGCGTCCGCAAGGTCATCGGCGATGTGCAGGAAATACCGGGCCTCTCCGGAAAAGGCTGCTGCCGAGGTGAACTCGTGGTCGATGAAGTTGCCCTTCAGGTACATCGACCGGGGCAGATCGTGAGGGTTCTCGACAAAGTCGAGCTGCAGGCCCAGGCTGCTTGCGGTGCCCTGCCGCAGATCGGCGTGGCTGACGCCACCGACCCGGGTGCCCGGGTACTTCACTGCCAACGCCGCGGTCAGGAACGCCGCGTCGACCTCCTCGAGTTTGGTTGGAAGCCGATTCACATCCTGTCCGCCCACCCGCCAAGGGCGCCGACCGCACCGATGACCATCACAGCCACGATCCTGTATGTCTCTGTCGGCGCTGACAACAGCTTCGACGGCGTGAAAACGCGAGTTGCGCGGCTACTGTCGACGCAACTGTGTGCGCGCGACCTTCCCCATGTCGTTGCGCGGTAGCACCCCGATCACGAAGTCGTCGGGCACCTTGCCATGGGCCAGCACCTCGCGGGCCGCATCCCGCAATGTCGCCGCCTCGGCCACATGCCCGGAGGTGAGCTCGACGAACGCCACGATGCGCTGCCCGAGTCGCTCGTCGTCCTCCCCCACGACGGCGACGCCACGCACACCCGGCAACTGACCGAGCACGCTCTCCACCTCCGCGGCATTGACGTTGACACCGCCGCGGACGATGACGTCGGCGCTGCGGCCGGTGACGTGGACGGTACCGTCCGCGCTCACCCGTCCATAATCCCCGGTACGCAAACACTTCTCAGTCTCCGGACGGGCCTCAAAGCCGCTCTCGGTCCAGGTGCCGATGGCCGGGCGCCACACACCGGCCCACGGTCCGGTCGCCGCGGCACACACCGTCAGCTCCCCCTCATGTCCCGCGGGAAGCCGCCGGCCGTTTCCGTCACAGGCCGCCACCGTCAGGTGCGGCAGCGGCTTGCCCGACGCGCCCGCGACGTGTGGCGTGTCGGCGTCCTCGATGCACACCACCCCCGGGGCCTCGGTCATGCCGTAGGTGCCGACCAGTCGACGGCCGAACTTGGCCTCGAACGCCGCGCGCAGCGCCTCGGACAGCCCCGCTGCACCCGTGCCGGCCATCCGTAGTGACGCCAGAGTGTCGCCGGTGATCGCCTCGTCGTGCACGAGGTCGTGAATGGTGGCCGGAACCAGGGCATTGACCATCGTCAGCCGGCGCTCCCGGCAGGCCGCCGCCACGCCCGCGGCATTCATCCGGTTCACGGCCACACACGTCGCGCCCGCGAACAACGCGGGCAGCACGCCCACCGCGATCAGGTTGTGGATGCTCATCGGCAGGACCACACCGATGCGGTCATCGGGGCTCCGGGTCTGCGCCAACACCGCGGCGACCAACGACACCCCGCTTCGACTGTGCACGACGGCCTTCGGGGTGCCGGTGGTGCCGCTGGAGAACCCGATCGCGCAGGGCACCGACGGATCCGGCGGTTCGGCCCGCAGCGGTCGCAGATCGGCGGCCGACAGCGAGGAGAGCACGTCGGGCGTCACCGTCAGCGTCGGTGCGACGAGCGCACCCTGCCTTTCTCGTTCGGCTTCCGGTGCGTTCGGGTTGATCCCGACCCAGATCGCGCCCAGCAGCGCGGTGGCGAGGTATAGCTCAACCGACGCCGCCGAATTGGGCAACATGGCGGCCACCCGGTCACCGGATGAGACACCACGGTGCGCAAGTGCGGTGGCGAGCCTGCGCACGGAATCGCCCAATTCCGCGTAGCTCACCGTGCGGTCGGCATCCTCCAATGCGACGACACTGGCGTCGGGCCGGTCCAGAACCGCCAGGAAGTCTGGCGATGTCGGCGTTGATGTCACGTCGGCCTAACCGGTCGTCCACTCCGGCGGGCGCTTCTCGGCGAACGCGCGAAAGCCTTCGGTGAAGTCCGGATGGTGCCACTGGGTTTTGACCAGCCCGAAGCCATATTCCGTCGCCTGCGAGTAGGGCATCTCCAGCGAACTCCAGATCGCCTGCTGGGTCAGCGAAACGGCGTGCGGTGAGTTCTGGGTGATGTCGCGGGCGATCCCCCGCGCCGTCGCCAGCAGGTCGTCCGGTTCGGTCAGCTCGTCGACGAGCCCGAGCTGGTAGGCCCGTTCCGCAGACAGCCGATAGTTACGGCCCTGCAACGACATTCGCAACGCCGTGCCCAGCGGCAGGCGCTTGGCCAGCCCCACGTTCTCGGGTCCGCCGACCATGCCGACGTTGACATGGCTGTCGAGGAACACGGCGTTCGTCGAGGCGACGATGATGTCGGCGTCGACGACGAAATGCAGGCCCGCACCCACCGCCATCCCGTTGACCGCGCACACCGTCGGTTTCCACACGTTGTTGTGCCGGGCGGTCAGCCCGACGTCCTGACTGAGCCGGCCCAGTCCGACGCCGACGCCGCCGCGCTCGTTGACCCCGCCCAGGTCGGCGCCGGTGCAGAAATGTCGGTCGCCGGCACCGGTGATCAGCACGCAGCGGATGTCGGGGTCCTCGGCGATGCGACGCCAGGTGCGTTGAAACCAGCCAAGCGTCGCCGGGGTGAGGGAATTGCCGTGCGAGGGCCGGTTCAACGTGATGTGGGCGATGTGATCGCTGATATCCAGCAGCACATCGTCGTCCGCTGCCTTCTCCATAAGGGTGGCCCTTCGTCGAATGTCGCTGCTCAAACCCTACGGCCGTCGGGCCCGGGCGCCCCCGCACACAAGCGCAAATGCCCTTCTCAAACCGATGCTGCGAAGAACCTGGATGGGCATGCCTGCCCTTCGTACTGTGAGCACATGCAAACTGTCGACGGCACCCTGACCGCACGCCACGCAGAGACCGCCGCGCGGGTCCTGCCGAAAGTGAAGCTGATCATCGGCGCCGATGAGCGGTCGGCCGGCTCCGGTGGCGTGTACGAACACGTCAACCCCTCCTCGGGTCAGGTTCAGGCCGAGATTCCGTTGGCCGGCTCCGCCGAGGTGGACGCGGCGGTCGCGGCGGCGACCGCGGCCCTCAAACCCTGGCAGCAGATGACCGGCGCGGACCGGCGCGACATCCTGATGAGATTCGCAACCCTCGTGCGGGATTACGACAAGTGGCAAGAACTCTCGGTGGTCGAGAACGGCATGCCCGCGCTGTACGCGGCACAGTTCGCCGACTCCGCCTACGCCTGGTGCTCCTACTACGCAGGCTGGGCCGACAAGCTCAACGGCGAGGTGGTGGCCCACAACGAGCAGGAGGGCTTCGTCTACTCGCGCCCGGAGCCCTACGGCGTGGTCGCGAGCATCATCACCTGGAACGCCCCGCTGTTGTCGCTGGCGATGAAGCTGCCGCCCGCACTGGCGGCGGGCAACACCATCGTGCTCAAGCCCGCGGAGTCCACGCCGTTCACCGCGATGATCTTCAGCGACCTCGCCCGCCAAGCCGGCATCCCCGACGGTGTGATCAACGTCGTGCCCGGCGGTCCGGATGCCGGCGAGGCGCTGGTGCGTCATCCCGGCGTGCACAAGGTGTCGTTCACCGGTGGCCCGCCGACCGCCCAGGCGATCATGCGCGGCGCCGCCGACAACCTCACCCCGGTGCTGTTCGAACTCGGCGGCAAGGGCGCCAACATCGTCTTCGACGACGCCAACCTCGCTGAGGCCGTGCCGTTCTCGTGCATGTTCGCGATGGCCAACACCGGTCAGGGCTGCGCGCTGCCCACCCGGATGCTCGTCCAGCGGGGTGTCTACGACGACGTGGTCGACCAGGTTCGGGCGGTCGCCGAATCGCTGGTCGTCGGCGATCCGCTCGACATGACGACCTATATCGGTCCGCTCATCAACGAGGCCGCGCTCACCCGCGTGCAGGGTGTCATCGAGTCCGCGGTGTCGGCCAAGTCGGGTCGTCTGGTCACCGGTGGGCGGCGGCCGGACGGCGAACTGGCATCCGGGTACTTCATCGAGCCGACCCTGTTCGCCGACGTCGACCCGGCCAGCGACCTCGCGCAACGGGAGATCTTCGGCCCGGTTCTCTCGATCATCCCGTTCGACACCGAAGAGCAGGCCGTCGAGATCGCGAACTCCACGGCCTACGGCTTGACCAACTACATCCAGAGCCAGGACAGCAGGCGGGTGAACCGCCTCATCCCGCAACTGAACTCGGGAACCGTAGCGGTCAACGGCGCCATGTGCATGACGCATTCGGCTCCGTTCGGCGGCAACGGTATCAGCGGATTCGGTCGCGAGGGCGGCAAGGCGGGCATCGACGAGTTCGTCCGCGTCAAGACGGTGCTGCAGCGGTAGGGACTGCTAACGCGCCTTCACCAACAGCGGCAGGTACTCGGCGCTGCGCACCGTGGAACCGCTGTAGCGCACCGATTCACCGGGCTTGAGGTGGTATTCGCTGACGCGGCTGTGGAACTCCTCCAGCGCGCACTTCATCTCCATCCTGGCCAGATGCGAGCCCAGGCAGCGATGAATGCCACTGGCGAACGCCAGGTGCCGGTTGGCCTTTCGGTCGAGTTGCACCGACATCGCGTCCGGGCGTGCCGCCTCGTCGAGGTTGCCCGCCGCCCAGAGCACCTGCAGATGATCGCCGGCCTTGACCTGATAGCCCGACGGTAACTCCAGGTCTTCTGTGGCCAATCGGTGCCCGCACTGCACGGGACTCTCGAAGCGCAGCATCTCCTCGACCGTGGACGCCGCCAGGCTCGGATCGTCGCGCACCGCCTGTTGTTCGTTTTGGTGGCGGGCCAGTCGGCTGAACATCAGCGACAGCGCACCGGTGACAGTGTCCAGACCGGCGATCATCAACAGAAACGCGACGTTGAGTTGTTCCTGCTTGGTCAGCTTGACGCCGTCGGCCTCGGCCTGGGTCAGGCCGGTGAGCAACCCGTCGTAGGAGTCCGGATCGGCCTCCCGCAGATCCAACTGCTCGTTGAGGTAGAGGAACATTCGCATCGCGGCGTTCTGCCGGACCTCGGCGATGGCCTCGGGTGAATCACCTTTCGCGTGGACGATGTCGTTCTTGAATTCCAGGAAGAAGGGCCGGTCGGATGCGGGCAGCCCCAGCAGGCTGACGAAGATGACGGTCGGCAGCGGGGTGCAGAACTGGCTGTACAACTCGACCTCGCCGGCGTCGACAAAGTCGTCGATCAGCGTGTTGGCCAGGCGGCGCACCTCGGTCTCCAGTCCGGCGATCTGCGAGGTCTTGGACTTCGGCGCGAACAGCGGATCCAGCAGACGGCGAAACCTGGTGTGCTCCTCGCCGTCGATGTCGAGCGGAATCAGCCGCTGCATATCACCCATCTGCGGGCCGGCGTCGCCGTTGCCGAGAACCGTCTTCTGCTGGTTGATGAATACGATGTCGTCGTGGCGGGACACGATCAGCGGCGTGTTGTCGCCACGGTCGAAGACCGGCGGCCCCTGCAGGTATTTCGCGTAGACCCCCGTCTGCGGATTCTCGATCGCCGTCTCTACCAGCAGCGGATCGCGGTCGACCTCGTACCTGTTGCGCATCAATTGCTCCTTTGGGGGCAGCGGAGTTGCCATTAGACAACCGCGTGCGGGCGGCCACTGACAAGGCTTCGAGCAGGGCAAAACGCGGAATCGCGTTTTCGCGCAGTCGTTCGCGGCTACGTCTGCAGGGCCTCGTCGACCAGGCGGGCGACGTCGGCCATATCGGGCGTCTCACACGCCGCCACGTATTCCCGGCGCAGGCGCGTGACCAGCTCGGCAACCGTGGGGATGTCCTCGATGAGGTCGATGCCCTGACCCGCCGACCACAGGTTCTTCCACGGCTTCACGCCGTCGGGAAGGTGCGCATGGCTCAGCCCGCGTTGCTCGGGTTTCGGCAGATTCGCCGGATCCAGCCCCACCGCCGACATCGATTCGGTCAACCAGTTCGCCGCCACACCGGCGATGTCGGGGGTGTACATCAGGTCGGTCGAAGTACCGCGCAACAACATGGCCTTGTATTCGTCGGCCGCGCGCGATTCCCGGGTGGCGATGAAACGCGTTCCCAGATAGGACAGGTCGGCACCGAGGATTTCGGCCGCGCGGATCGCCGCGCCGTTGGACACCGCGCCGGCGAGCACGATCACCCCGTCGAACATGCTGCGGATCTTGGGAATCAGCACCAGGTGGCTGATCGTCCCGGAATGCCCGCCTCCACCGGCTCCGATGCAGGTCAACCCGTCCACACCGGCCGCGATGGCCTTCTCGGCGAACCGCATCGTCGTGACGTCGTGGAAAATCACCCCGCCCCAATCATGTACGCGCTTCGTGAGTTCGGCGGGGTTCCCTTGAGCAGAGATGACGATCTCGACGCCGTAGCGCGCACACAGGTCCAGTTCCGCGGTCAGGACGTCCGCGTCGAACCGGGTGGCCAGGTTGACCGCGAGCGGACCCACACGTGCGCCGGGGTTCTGTTCGGCATGGGCGTCCAACTCGCTGCGGATCTCGCGTAGCCAACTCTCGAAAACGTCTGTGCTGCGGGCATTTTGTCTCGGCAGTGCGCCGACGAGGCCGGCCCGGCATGCCGCTGTCACCAACTCCGGGCCCGACACCAGGAACATGGGGGCGCAGATGGCCGGGAGGGTGAGTTTTCGCCGGATCCGGTCGTCGAGAGCCATTGGGTCACGGTATCCGCGGATTTATCATGAGGGCCAGAGCAGTCGGTGAAAACCGGACTTCACCGCCGGGTACTACGCTGGCCGCCGGAGCCAGTGAACGGGAGGTGCGATGCCATCGGCTACCGGCGATCAGACCACCAGTTCCGGCCGGGCCGCGGACACACAGAAGTCCCAGGACGAGCGCACCAGGTTGTTGAACGCCGCCATGGCGGTGCTTCAGCGCAGCGGATGGTGGGGTTTCAAGGTGGAAAGCGTGCTGCGCCAGGCGGGACTGTCGACGCGCAGCTTCTATCGTCACTTCGACAAGAAGAGCGACCTGCTGCTGGCCCTGCTGGAGTACGAGCTCGGTGGCGCGGCGATCAACCTGCGCCGGGTGACCGATGCCGCCGCGACACCGTCGGACAAGGTTCGCGCGTTCATCTCCGCCACCATGGACATGGCATACCGCGCGGAACTGGCCAAGCCGTCTTCGCTGTTCGCATCGCACTGGCGCCAACTGCTGCCGGAGTACCCCGATGCGATCGAGGCGTGCGTCCAGCAGATGATGACACCGCTCGTGGAGGCCATTCAACAGGGTGCCGCCAGCGGCGAGTTCCACTCGGAGGACCCGATGGCCGATGCGCGGGCGATTTTCTATCTGGTCTCGGCCATGACCGCCGATGAGGCCACCCTCGGCGGCGCGACCCCCCGCGAGGACCTCGAGCACATCGTGCTGCCGTTCATCACCCGGGCGATCGGGCTGCGCTGAGACCTCGTCGAGTCAGGCGCCGGTGAAGGCGGGTTCGCGGCGCTCGGTGAAAGACCGCAGACCCTCCTTGAAGTCGGCGCTGCGCACGGTGGCCTCCACCGACTTGGCCTCCTGCGCCAGCACAGTGTCGAGTCCGCCCAGCGGAGGGTTGTTGAGCAACGCCTTGGTGTGCGAGAGCGAATACGTCGGCCCGGCAGCCAGTTCGGCCGCCAACGCGGCGCCCCCGCTGTCAAGGGTTTCGGGTGCGACGACCTCGTCGATCAGCCCCCACGCGGCGGCGGTGTCGGCGTCGACGGGGGTGCCCCGGAACAACATCTGACGGGCCCGACGCACACCGACCAGCCGCGGCAGCAGGAATGATCCCCCGCTGTCGACGGAAAACCCTCGCTTGCAGAACAGTTCGACAAACGAGGCCTCGCTGGACGCGAGGACGAAATCACAGACCACGGCCAGATGCAGGCCCAGTCCGATCGCCTTGCCCTGCACCACGCTGACGGTCGGCACCGGGCAGTTCCAGATGGCGGCGATCAGCCCGTGGGCGCCGGCCTCGAGGCCGCGGCTCAGTTGTCCGATGCGCGGTTTGCCCCGATCGGCGTTGGCGGACACCAGATCCGCCCCCGTGCAGAAGTGCCGGCCCTCCGCGCGGATGAGGATCGCCCGCACGTCGCCGCCGCCGTCGACCGCCTTGATCTGCTGGAGCAGCGCCGCGCAGTCGTCCTTCCGCAGCGCATTGCCCTTGTCCGGGCGGTTGAGGGTCAGGGTCAGCACGGCTCCCTCCGACGCCGCGATGATCGGCGCGTCGGTCACGACTGACTCCTCAGCAGTTCGCCGTGCCGGTCGAACATGCGCATCGCGTCTCGCCGAAGATCCTGGGGCACCTCGGGAAGCATCGCGACACCGCCTTCCCGGCTAGGCAGGCTGATGGTGGCGTCGGCCTGGGCGGTGGTCTCGCCGCGTTGGTTGCGGACCTCGACGGCGACGTCGACGAGCGCCATCCCGTCCTCCTGACGCTTGCCCTCCACCTTTCCTGTCAGATATTGGATGTCGCCCTGGTAGTTGAACTTGCGGATCTCGTCGTGCTGGCGCACCACGAAGGCGCCATCGCCCATCCAGTCGGTGAGGAAATGGTGGATCCAGCATTCGCGCAGCACGCCGTAGTCGTATGCGCGCGGAGTGCCGATCGCCTTGGCCCACTCCGAATCCCAGTGCACGCGCTGCGCCACGTCGGGAACGCCGTATTCGTTGTCGATGTAGAACGCGGGGATTCGCTGCCGGTTCTTCCATGCCAGCCGGCTGGTCTTGAGCCCGTAGGGCACGAAACCGTAGCCACCCGCATGGAAGACGATCATGTCGGTGGTGGTCAGCGGCCCCTTGGCCATCTTGCCCATCTCCTCGCCGACGACGACGTCCTCCCAGTACCGGGGATCGGCGCCGCGCACAGTCTCGGCCGCATAGATTTCGTCGAGCGCGGCGATGTCGTCCTTGGTGTAGGACGGTTCCTCGATGGTGCTGTACTTGCCCTTCTCGCGGGCCTTCTTACGCTCGGTGTAGATGACCAGGGTGCGGTACACGCCGACGACGTCCGCGTGCTGGTTGATTTTCACATCGCGCAGCACCCGGATGATCGATCGCCCCGCGAACTCGGATGCCTTCTCCTCCACCGATTCGAGGCCCGAGAAGCTGTACAGGGTGTCGCCGCTGTAGACGGGTCGGTACCACTCCCAGGTGCCACCGGAGACGAACGCGTGAATCCCGCGGTAACTGCCGCCACGAAGCTCCTTGGGCAGCCGGTCGCCGCGCAACGGCGCGTTGAGCACAGCGGCCATGATCTGCGGCGCGACCTGACCGCCCCACCGGGTGGTCTGCCCGTAGGCGGGGTCGGTGTAGAGCGGGTTGTCGTCGCCGACACCGTGCGCGAAGTTGCGGATGGCCTCGGGCGTCGCGGTGGACAGCAGCTCCTGGGTGCGCGAGGCAGCCCATACCCCCAGCGCGGCACGGTCTTTGGCGATATCGGTGTCGTCGATCTCAGACGACGTCGCCTCCTCGAAACGATCCTCGGCGGTCTTGTCCGTGGTCTGGGTCATTGCGTGCTCCTGTCAGTTCAGGTTTCGATCTTATGGTGGGTGGCCAGCGCGCGGCGCAGGTGCAGGTGCACGTCGACTTCCCATGAGTAGCCCATGCCACCGTGCAGGTGGATTGCGGCCTCGAACAGGTTGATCGCCGACCGGGGCACCCATCTGGCGACCGATGCCACCGCCGTTGCCGCGGACAGGCCGCGTTCGGCACACTCGATCGCCGCGTATTGCACGGCCGCACGGGCCTGTTCGGTGGCGACATACATGTCGGCCAGCCGATGCTTGATGGCCTGGAAGCCGCCGATGGGCCTGCCGAACTGCTCGCGTTCGGTGACGTAGCCGACGGTCTCGGCGAGCACCCTCTGCATGGAACCGACGAGTTCAGCGGTTGTGAGAACGGCGAGTTCACGCCGGATGTCGTCGACCTCCTGCTCGTCGAGCGGGAGCACGTCGGACGGCTCGGCCCCATCCACGGTCAACTCGGCGACGGGTCGGGTGGGATCGAGGTCCGCGCGGCGGTCCGCCGTCGGCAGCTCTGCCCTGTCGACGACGACGACCGCCGGCGCCTCTGCGTGGTGGTCGCGCGCGATGAACGCCACGGCGTCGCTCAGATCGTCGGGGACGCGGGCCTGCCCCCTCAGGCCGCCGTCCCCGCAAAACTCGAGTCCATCGGCGCCGCACAACGCCGTGATGCGCGCCCCACTGCACACCCCGTCGAGCAGGCCGTTGGCCTGCGGGTGCGAACTCAGGGCGCGGGCCAGCACGATCGACTCGACGGCGGGCTCGGGCAGCAGCACCGCACCCGTCTTCTCCGCGAGCGCGGTGGCCTCCAGAAGGCCCGCGCCCACTCCGTCGGGCGCAGGTATCCGAAACATCGGCAGGCCCATCTCGCACAGCGCGGACCAGCGTCGGCGATCGGCGGGCGATGACGTCGAGGTGGCGTCGGCGATCGTCTTCGCGTCCTGCCGCCGCTCGAAGAAGTCCGCGACGGAGTCGACGAGCGCGACCACGTCGCCGTCCATGGCGAAGTCCACATCATCAGACAACTCGGTCGGCGGCTGGGGGCGCAACCCGGCGGCCGCCTTTCGGAAGCAAATCCCGTTCTCGCCGAAAATTCGGCTTTCGCCACACCGGGCACGAAGCGGTGTACTCCGGGCAGCGGTGGCTCGTACGGTCTTACTGAATCCACGGGCTCACCAGGGAGGTACCGCATGAACGCGGCGTCGTTGCCGAACACGACGGGTCCCGGAAAGGGTGTGCAGAACCTCCTCGACCGGTGCGCGGCGCTGGCACCGTCGAGCACGGCGCTGATCGTCGACGACTGCTCCTACACCTTCGGCGAACTGGCGGCGGCCAGCCACGCTGTCGCATCCCGCCTCGTGCCGCGAACCCGGGTGCTGGCCAGGCTCGGCAACAACGCGGCGTCGCTTGTGGCGATACACGCCGTCTGGCAGGCCGGGTGCTCGGTGGTCACCGCCAGCACGATGGTGCCCGATACCGAGGTGCACCGCCGCGCATCGGAGACCGCGGCCTCGGGCCATTTGTCGCCCGTGGCCGTCGGCCTCGACGTCGACGTGGTCGAAACCGGTGCCGACGATCCCGCGCCGGCGGGCGAAGCGTTGGTCATGTTCACCTCGGGTACCACCGGAACGCCCAAGGGCGCGTCGCTGACGTTTTCGGCGCTTCGCGGGTCGCTGGTCGGAATCGCCACCGGCAACGGTCTTCCCGAGGACGGCCGTGCGCCGCGTGACCCCGCCCGCGGACCGCGGGTGGTCTTCGTGCCGATCGCCCACATGGGCGGTCTGTTGGGCACGATGACGGCCTGGTGGCTCGGCAAGCCTGCGCTGATCGTCGAAAAGTTCTCCCCCGAGCAGGTGTTCCACCTGGCCAAGCGCTATCGAATCGGGACGTTGGGCATGACGCCCGCGATGGTGTGGGAAATGGTGCAGGCCGGCGCTGACGCGCAGCTGCCTGGCGTCGACAACGTGATCGTCGGAACCGCGGCGCTCCCGGAGACAACCCGCATCGCCTTCGAGACGAAGTACGACGTCCCGGTGCTGCGCAACTACGGTCAGACGGAGTTCGCGGGCGCGATCGCATTCGAACGGCCGTCCGACGTCGCGGCGGGGCGGCGGCCGGAGGGCACCGTCGGCCGCATCGCACCGGGAGTCGACGTCACCATCCTCGACCCGGACGGCGCCGCGGTGCCGACCGGGCAGGTCGGTGAGATCGCGGCCAGGGCCGCCTCGGCGATGTCGGGGTACCTGGGTGCCGACGGCCGGCCCGCGAACCCCGGAAAGTGGTTGCGCACCGGCGATCTCGGCAAGCTGGACTCCGACGGGTTTCTCTCTGTCGTCGGCCGCGTTCGCGACATGGTGGTGTGTGGTGGGTTCAACATCTATCCGGCCCAGGTTGAAGCGGCGCTCAACGACCTGCCCGGGGTCGCCGACTCCGCGGTCGCCGGCATTGCCGACGAGCGGTTGGGCGAGGTGCCCGTCGCGGCCGTGGTGCTGCAGTCAGGCGCCACCGGCGATCAGGAGACAATCCGCGAGGCCTTGCGCGCCCGACTCGCCGCCTACGAACTTCCGCGGCGGGTGGTCGTCGTCGAGGCGATCCCCCGGCATGACACCGGCAAGGTCGATCGCGACGAGGTCGCGCGCCTGGTCGAAAGCCAGTCACGATGAGCACCGTCACCCTCTCGGCGCTGACCGACGCGGAGTTTCGTGACCGGCTGCACGAATGGTTCGCTGCCAACCCCGCACCCGCGCTGCCCGTGTCGACGTCCGCCGGAGAGGACGCCGAATACCTTGCTGCTCAACGGCAGTGGCAGAAGCGGCTGGCGCAGGCCGGGCTGGCGGGGATCGCGTGGCCGGTGGAGTACGGCGGGCAGGGCGCGTCCCCGCTGCGGCAGCTGATCTTCCACGAGGAGCATCAGCGCGCCGGCGGGCGCGGAGGTGAGCCGTTCTTCGTCGGCCTGTCACACGCGGGCCCGACGATCATCGCGGAGGGCACCGACGACCAGCGCAGGCGCTGGCTGCCGGGCATTCTCAACGGCGATCTGCTGTTCGCGCAGTGCTTTTCCGAGCCGGGAGCGGGATCGGATCTGGCCGCGATCAGCACCCGCGCCGTCGTCGAGGACGGCTGCCTGGTAGTCAACGGGCAGAAGCGCTGGAACACCCGCGCGCAGCAGGCCGACATGTGCGAACTGTTGGTGCGCACCGACCCCGACGACCGCTATGGCGGATTGACCTACGCCGTCGCGGACATGCGGACACCGGGCATCACCGTGCGCCCGATCACCGCGATCACCGGCAGGCCGGAGTTCTGTGAGGTGTTCTTCGACGACGCCCGGATTCCGATGGAGAACGTGCTCGGTCGGGTCGGCGAGGGCTGGAAGGTCGCCACCACGACGCTGTCGTTCGAACGCAGCACCGCGTTCGCCGCAACGATCGTCGGGCTGCAACGGTTGGTCGAGGAGTTGACGCAGGAACACTCCAGGAACCCCGTGCTCCGTCACCGCCTGCAGGAACTGGCCGACGACGCGTTCGCCGTGCGCGCGTTGCTCTACAAGAGCGTCTCCGAACAGGAGAACGGCGGCGAGCCGAGCCCGGCCAGCAGTGCACTGAAACTGATCGCCACCGAACTCAACCATCAGATCCGCAAGTTCGCCGTGCTCGCCGGCGAGACCGAAATCGAGGACTACTTCGAGTCTTTCGGCCTGCTGATCGGCGGCGGGACCTCAGAGATACAGCGCAACATCATCGCCGAGCGGATCCTAGGTCTGCCGCGGGAACCGCGAAGGTAACGTCGGAACGTTACGCGAGACCGACATCATCGGTGATCGGAGGACCCGCATCCGCTACGGTCAGCAGAACGCGTATTGGAGGTCTTGATGGCTGAGCAGGTCCCACTGGTCGACTACCTCGTACTTGACGACGGCGAACCACACCTCGTCGCGCAGGAATGCAGTAGTTGCGGCGCTCGGTTCTTCGACCGGCGTAACGCCTGCGCCGGATGTTTCGGCACTGAGTTTCGGCCCGTCCCGGTTCCCACCGAGGGCACGGTGCGCGCGTTCACCATCGTCACATTCGCTGCGCCCGGCATCCCGGTGCCGTTCGTGGCCTCCGTGGTGGACTGCGACGGCACCCAGGTGCGCGCCAACCTGGTCAACATTGCGCCGGACCCCGAGCACGTCCGCACCGGAATGAAGGTGCGGCTCGCCACCTACCCGATCGGCACCGATTCCAATGGAACCGAGGCGATCGGCTTCGGCTTCGAACCAGCCGCGTGACCTCAGTATCAGAGACCGCAAAGGAGCGACGATGAGCGCGAGCGACGAGATCTGGATCGTCGGAATCCGGATGACCAAGTTCGGCAAGCACCCGGACCTCGACACCGTCGACCTGGCCGCGCAAGCGGCGATGGAGGCACTCTCCGACGCAGGCCTGACCATGGGCGACATCGGCATGCTGGCCGCCGGCAATCTGATGAATGCCAGTGCGAGTATCGGTCAGCAGCTGCAGAAGCAGATCGGCCAGACCGGGATTCCGGTGTACAACGTGGCCAACGCCTGCGCCACGGGAGCGACGGCGTTGCGCACCGCAATCATGTCCGTTAAGGCTGGCGAGGTCGACTACGGTATGGCGGTCGGCGTCGAAAAGCTCTCCGGTGCAGGACTTCTTGCTGGCGGCGGGAAGGCCGACGACGGCGATGTCTGGGAGCCCAAGGGCCGCTACGGCGCGGTAGCACCGGTGGACGGACGGATCGGTACCGAGACGATGCCGGGCGTATTCGCCCAGATCGGCATGGAGTACGGGCACAAGTACGGTGGCACGAGTTTCGAGTTGTTCGCCAAGATCAGCGAGAAGAACCACGCCCATTCCACGCTCAACCCGCTGGCGGCGTATCAGAAGCGGTTCACGCTCGAGCAGATCATGAACGACGTCATGATCGCCTACCCGAACACCCGGCCGATGTGCTCGGCCAACTGCGACGGCGCGGCGGCGGCGATCGTCTGCAACGGCGAGACGCTCAAATCAATGCCGGCAGAACAGCGGCGGCGCGCGGTGAAGGTGTCGGAATCGGTGCTTACCACCGACCCCTACGAGGAGGGCTGCCAGGTGCTGCCGAACGTCAACACGCTTACTCGAAAGGCCGCCGCGATCGCCTACGAGCAGGCCGGTGTCGCACCCGGCGACCTCGACCTGGTGGAACTGCACGACTGCTTCGCTACGGCCGAATTGGTGCACTACGACAATTTGATGCTTTGTGAGGAAGGTGGCGCAGCAGAGTTCTTCGAATCGGGTGCCACCTGGCGCGACGGCTCGACGCCGGTCAATGTGTCGGGCGGGCTGCAGTCCAAGGGCCACCCGATCGCCGCCACCGGTATCGCCAACATCTGGGAGGTTTGTCACCACCTTCGCGGCGAAGCCGGTGACCGCCAGATCGAAAACGCCAACGTCGGCCTGGCCCATGTGATCGGGCTCGGTTCGGCCTGTGGTGTACACATTCTCGAGCGATCTGCGGCCTGACTGCCCGCCGCGTCAGCTCAATAGTTTGAGTCGCGAGCGCACGCGGCGCTCCAGGAAATCGCCGAGGACCTCCTCGAACACCGCGTTGTCGTCGCCGGCCACCATGTGGTGCGCACCGGCGACGGTGGCGAACTCCGCATGCGGCACCAACTCCAGGAAGCGCACCGCGTCGTCGACGCTGAGCACGTCGGACTCGCCTCCGCGCACGAGCAACGTGGGCAACCGCAGATCCCTGGCCGCCGCGCCCAGGCGCGCAGGATCGATGAGTTGGTCGCGCTGCACCGCCTGGTCGGTGGGTGCCGCCATGAACGCAGGGTCCCAGTGCCAGTACCACCGCCCGTCGCGCTCCCGCAGGTTCTTCTTCAGCCCATTGAGGTTGCGCGGTCGCGGACGATGCGGAACATAGGCCGCGACGGCATCGGCGGCCTCCTCGAGCGTGGCGAACCCGGATTCGGCATGGGAGACCATGAAATCGCGGATCCGGCTTGTTCCCGACGGTTGTAGGAACGGCGAGACGTCCACCAGCACCAGGCCGAGCGCGAGGTCTGGCCGTAGCCCTATCGCCGCCAGCGAGGCGTTGCCGCCCAGCGACGCACCGACATAAACCGGTGGGCGGCCAAGGAAGTCGGCCACCCGGGTCACGTCGCTGGCGAAACGATCGAGGCCGTAATACCCGTCGGGCGACCAGCTGCTCTCGCCGTGTCCCCGCAAATCGACGGTGACCGCGTACCAGCCCTGGCCGCCGAGGTCCGCTGCTGTCGACCCCCAGGAGTGCCTGGTCTGGCCGCCACCGTGCAGCAGCACCACGGGCGGGTCCGCCGGATCACCGTACGCGTCGGCCACCATCGTCACGTCGCCCGCCGGGATGGTCAGCGTGGCGGCAGTCTTGTTCTCACGACTCATGGTTATAGGTCTACTGCATCGAGATCCGGCGTCAGCAGGCAGTGTGGAGCACCGCCGCACCGGTGGAGCGCGGCGGGCTCCCTAAACGTTGCGACCGGGGCGTCAACTGTCCGGTGGGATTGGTCCGTGTTCGTCGGGTTCTTTGAGGATCCGGTCGGGGTGGTGGTAGGTGTTGACGCGGTTTTGGCCGGTGTCGAGTTGCGGTGGGGGTCGCCATTCGACGCTGCCGTCGCGGCGGATACGTACCTGCCAACCCTGTTCGGCCAGCCGATTGTGCGGTCCGCAGGCCAACACCTCTTGGTCGATGTCGGTTCGGCCGTTGGTCTTCCAGCCGGTGATGTGGTGGACCTGGGTGCCATAACCGGGCACGGGGCAGCCGGGGAAGGTGCACCCATGGTCGCGCGAAAGGAGCACGATCCGTTGCGCAGCCGAGGCGCAGCGCCGGGAGCGCCCCAGGTACAGCGGGAGGCGGGTGTGCTGGTCGAAGACCACCAGATAGTGATGGGCGTGTGAGGCCAACCGGATCACATCGGCCATCGGCAGCAGCGACCCACCTGCGGTGACCGCACACCCGGCCCCCCGCTCCAACTCGGCCAGTGTGGTGGACACGATGATGGTGGCCGGCAACCCGTTGTGCTGGCCCAACTCCCCCGAGGACAACACGCTGCGCCCGATCGCCACCAGCGCGTCGTGGTTGCGCTGGCCGACCGTGCGCTGATCGTTGTCGATCTGCTCTTGCGACGGCGTGCCCTTGGTGCACGGCGCTTCGTCGTCGGGATTGCACATCCCCGGTGCGCCCCACTTGGCCAGCGTCGCCTCCAGGGTCGCCCGGCCCTGCGGATCCAACCGGCCGTGGATCTCGCTCATCCCGTCCGCACCCTGCTTACCGATGCTCAGACAGCGACGGCGGGCCCGTTCAGTGTCGTCGGGCATCGGCCCGTCCTGGTCGATCAACGCCAACAGCCGCTCGGCAGCCTTTCGCAGTTCGTCAGGACCCAGCCCGACCGCAGCGCGCACCAACGACGCCTCGGCCTGCCCACGAGTGACCACATCAACCCAGTGAGGCAGGTTGCCCAGCGTCTTACGGATGATCTTGACGTGCTCGGAGCCGATCGCGCCGCAGGCTTGAGCCGCCGCGGTGGCCGCAAGCATCGGCTCGAGCGGCTCACCGGTCAGCGTTGTGCGCGGGCCCAGATCGGCCGCCTCGGCCAACCGCCGACGCGCCTCGTTCTGCGAGATCCGCAATCGACCGGTCAGCACCTCGCGCATCGACTTGGCACCCAACTCGGCCGGCGACGCCTCGGCCACGAGGCGGGCAAGGATGCGATGCGACTGGGTGGGAAGCGTGCGAGCCAACACCTCCAACTCAGTCTGCAGATCGAGCAGCTCGCGATGGCTAAGCGAATCCAGATCGGCGGCCGCCAGCTCGCGATAGGCCGCAGTCATCGCGGCCACTGCGGTGCACGCTCGATCCGAACTCATACTCGAACACTAGTTCGAGCCACCGACAATTCTGGCCAAGCTCCAAGGTGATTCGCCGAGCGTGCAACCACGGCGAAAAATCAGCCGAAATCTCGCCATAGCCGCACACTCGGCGCCGCATATGTGACCACAGAAACGTAAGAGACAAAAGAGTATTCGGCCCGACGCGAGCGTGCGCAAAATCGGATTGCGGCCTACACGTCGGTCGTCGGCCCGACCAGTTCGTCGCCCAACCGGGCGACCTCGTCGCGCATGTCGCCGACCGTGCGCGCACGAATGGCCACGGTCAGACGGTCGACGCCGAAATCCGCATAGCGCTTGGCGTCGTCAACCGTGCGCGCCCCGCCGGCGGTGATCTCCAACGTATTCGGATTCCGGCCGGCCGCTTCTGCCTCGGCGCGCACACGCTGGATCAGCCGAGGCAGTTCCACCTCCGGATCCTGGCCGGGGAAGATGAACGGGAAGTATCCGTCGCCGCGGACGGCGGCTCGGCTGATCGCGGCGTCGGAGGCTCCGCCCACCAGCAGCGGGATCGATCCGCGTACCGGCCAGGGTCGACATTCGACCTGGTCGAACTGGACGTATTGGCCGTCATACGAAGCGGTCTCGGTACTCCAGAGCAGGCGCAGTACGTCCATGTACTCGTCCATCCGACGACCGCGGTCGTGGAAGTTCATCCCGACCGCCTGGTACTCCTCCGGTAACTCGCCGACGCCCACACCCAGCATCAGCCGGCCGCGACTCAAGTGGTCGAGCGTGGCGGCGGCCTTGGCGACCACCACCGGCTGGTGCTCGGGCAAGATCATCACGCCGGTGCCGAAGCGGATCCGAGACGTCGCCGCGGCGACGTAGGCGAACCAGATCAGCGGATCGGGGATGCCGCCGCGGCGGCCCAGTCGGGACATGCTGCCGTCGGTCGAGCCACGGTAGGGGGTGGCGTCAGGACTCTTGGGCATGATGACGTGCTCGGGCGCCCACAATGATTCGAAGCCGGCTTCCTCGGCGGCTT
This sequence comes from Mycolicibacterium sp. XJ1819, assembly GCF_053483675.1. Taxonomy (NCBI): domain Bacteria; kingdom Bacillati; phylum Actinomycetota; class Actinomycetes; order Mycobacteriales; family Mycobacteriaceae; genus Mycobacterium; species Mycolicibacterium sp. XJ1819. Next base: position 138,516 of record NZ_JBEFST010000014.1, read on the forward strand.
GCCCGAGAGCCACAGCGCTGTCCGGGTCGGGAAACCCGGTGCTGGAGAAGACGATGCCCCATTTCACGATGCCGCCCTCCGATGTTCAGATCCGCCGTGCGGTAACACCCAAGGCGTAGGTGTAGTCGTCATGCAGGGGCCGCCGTTCGGCGCGAAGCGCTCGGCCCGCCGACGATCCGGTTGCCACGGCTGCACCCAGTCGGTGATCACGGTGCGCTCGGCGATTCGCCAACCGCGGCCGTTGCGCGTGAAGCGGTCCGCGTACCGGATACCGGCGATGAAGTTCTCCCGCGCGTTGTCTACATCCTCCGCGGACGCGTGGTATGCGACGGTATACGACTCGGCGGCGGCCTCGTCACCGTCGGTTTCAACCAGCACATTTCCCACGAAGTGAACAGTGAACGCATAGCGCGGCAGGATGTTTCGCAGCCATTCGATGTAGTCGTCACGAGCGCCGGTGAAACCGGGGTGCCGGTCGATCCCGTCGGGGTGATAACACTGGCGCACCAGCTCGAAGTCGCGGCGGTCGATCCCACGGGCATAGCGATAGATGACGTCGCGAATCTCCTCGCGATCCAGCAGTTGGCTGATGCCGTCTGTCATCGTCGCCTGCCCTCTCGCGAAATCGCTGCCGCCGGTGTACGGTGTGACAACACCGTTTTCGCATACGTATACGCCGTTGTCAAGGAAGGTACACCGATGGCGCACCCCGGCTCACTGCGCGATCAGGCCGTGGCGCGCAGCGTTTCAGAGCGCCGCGATGCGGCGGACGCCGCGGTCGGACATCTCCTGCAGGCGGCCAAGGATCTGATTCGCGACACCGGAAGCGTCGACCTGAGCCTTCGCGAACTCCTCGACCGGGCCGGCGTCGGAACCCGCCTGTTCTACCGGCACTTCGAGAGCAAGGAAACGTTCCTGCTGGTGCTGCTCGAAGATCTGTTCAATGAGTTGTCGGCGCACATCGCCGATGCGATGGCCGGCGCTCGCGGGCCGCGCCGGAAGGTCAGTGCATGGGTACGGGGTGTCCTCGACCAGTCGCAGCCCGATATCGCGGCGCTCGGGCGGCCCCTGCTGATCCACGCTGCACGCCTCAACAGCCTGTACCCGGAGTCGTATCGAGCGGTGGGGCTCAAGCTGATCGAGATGTTGACCGACGCCATCACGGCCGGCGTCGCGACCGGTGAGTTCCACAGTTCGGACCCCCGCGCAGATGCGCGTGCGGGCTTCTTCCTCACCCTTTCGGTCATGCAATCGCACGTGCTGGAAGGCACCACCGTCTCCCGCGCGGAAGCCACCGCGATCACCGGTTTCATCCTGCGCGCACTGCAAGCGGGTTGACAGATTCGACGAAGAAGGGCCAATAGATGGGAACGTCGCTAGCGGGAAAGGTCGCCCTGATCACCGGCGGGAGCAGTGGGGTAGGCCGCGGAATCGCACTGGCCATGGCTGACAAGGGCGCCACGATTGCGGTGGCCAGCCGAACACTGAAGCGGTGCGAGGACACCGTGGCCGAGATCGAAGAGCGCGGCGCGATGGCGCTCGCCGTTGCGTGTGACGTCAACGAGCCTGACGACGTCGTCCGCGCTGTGGAGAGTTCGGTAGCGGCGTGGGGTCGCCTCGATGTCTTGGTGCACTCCGCGCAGAGCTTCAACTACGGTCCCATCCGCAAACTTGCGCCAGAAGACCTTGACGAGTCCTGGCGGACCGGGCCGATGGCGGCGTTTCGGTTGATGCAGGCGGCTTTTCCGGCACTCCGTCAATCCCGCGGGCTCATCGTCAATGTCGCCTCCGGCGTCGGGATCTCCGCTCCGCCCGGCATGGCGGCGTACGCGATGGCGAAGGAAGCCATGCGCACCCTGACCCGGGTGGCCGCCTCGGAGTGGGGGCGCTACGGCATCCGGGCCCTCGCGTTGTGCCCGTTCACCGAGACGCCTGGCCTGAACACCTTCGAGGATCAGTTCGGGCTGTCTCGAAGTGAGGATCTACTACCCGACGTGCCGCTCGGTCGAATCGGGGATCCCGAAACGGATGTGGGCCGCGTCGTCGCGTTCCTGGCCTCCGACGACGCCAGCTACCTCACCGGCACCACGATGATGGTCGACGGCGGCTACACCTATCTGCGGTAACGCTTCGCAGGCTCAGTCGCTGGCCGGCAGCGGCTTGGCTTCCTTGAGCGCCAACGGTGTGGCGCCGATGCTCAGCGTGCCGGCGCCGGCCTTGGTCACCAGCACCTCCGCACCGGCTTCGTCGACGTAGCGCTTGCCCATCGCATTACCCTCGGAGAACCCGGGATCCAACGTCAGGCCCGCCGACTTCTCGGCGTCCAACGGCAGCATCGGATGCCCGCCACAGCGCAGATCATCGAGGCCGTCGGTGGCCCGCACGACGATCACCTGGGTGTCACACACCTGGCTCTGCAGCCTGGTTCCGTTCTTGATCATGTGGTACTCCTTGCATTTTCGTACAGGTCGTCGATGATGTCACGGCGCAGCACCTTGCCGGTGGCTGTCGTCGGCAGGCTGTTGCGGAACACGATGCGGTCAGGCGTTCGTGAGCCCCGCAGGCGCGTCCGGCAAAAGTCTCGCAGCTCGTCCGCGGTCAGCTCGACATCGGCTTCGGGCACCACCACCGCCACGATGATCTGGCCCCACTGTTCGTCGTCCATTCCGACCACGGCCAGGTCGTGCACACCAGGATGCTCGATCAGCACATCCTCGATCTCCGACGGCGCGATGTTCTCGCCGCCGCGGATGATCGTGTCGTCGGAGCGTCCCCCGATGAACAGATAGCCCTCCTCGTCGAGCATCGCCACGTCTTTGGTGGGAAACCATCCCTCGGCGTCGAGCACCGAACCGATCCCGGTGTAGCGACCGGACACCTGCGGGCCCCGCACGAACAGCTCACCGGTCGCCCCCACCGGCAGCACGGCGCCGTTCTCGTCGCGGATCTGCACCTCCACGCCCGGCACCGGCCTGCCGACCGATCCGAGTCGACGCGCCACCGCCTCGTCGGCCGCGCCGTAGGCCAGGCGATGATCCTCAGGCGTCAAGACCGCCACGGTCGAACTGGTCTCGGTCAACCCGTAGGCGTTGACCAGCCCCACCTCCGGGAACAACTCGACAGCCTTGCGGACCAACGGAAGACCCACCTTCGACCCGCCGTAGGCAAGGTTGCGCAGGGTCGGCAGCTGCGCGGGCTTGCCGTCGAGGGCGGTGACGATGCGGTCGAGCATCGTCGGCACCACCGTCGCGGTCGTCACCCGTTCGTCACGCACCAACTGCAACCAGTCCTGCGGTTCGAACTTGCGCAGATAGACGATGCGGCGCCCGGCGTAGAGGTTCGACAGCGCAGCGCCCACCCCCGCGACGTGGTAGGGCGGCACACAGACCAGCGCCGCATCGTCGGTGGCCGCCGAGGCGAACTCGACGGTCGTCGTCACATAGCTGGTCAGATTGTTGTGGGTCAGCTCGACGGCCTTGGGCTGGGAAGTGGTCCCGGACGTGAACAGGACGATCGCGACGTCGTCGGCGTCGGGAAACTCGGCTGCCGGCTCGGCGCTCTGGGATGCCTGCCAGAACTCCTGGGAGGTCATCACGGTCTTGCCCAGTCCAGTGACCACGTCGGCGTACTCGGCGTCGGCCACCACGAACGGTGCGGGCAACCGCTCGACGAGCGCGCGGACACCGTCGGCGCTCAGCCGGTAGTTCAGCGGGGTGACCGGCACACCGGCCTTCGCCGCACCGAAGATCAGCACCGGCAGCATCGCGCCGCCGGTGCCCACATAGGCGACGTGTTCACCCCCGGAACCGGCGATGACGCCCGCGCCCCGCTCCGCGGCCTCGCTGAGCTGCGTCGTGGTCAGGCGAATATCGCCGTCCACGACCGCGATCCGGTCGGGATCGCCCGACACGGCCATTTCCAACAACAGTGCAATGCTCAACGCCGCCAGTCCTCGCTCACCAGTCGTACCGGGTCCGGGCGATTATGCCATGAATCAGATATATAGTTATAGAGTTAGTGTTCAGCGGCTAGGTGCCGACCGACGTCCAAGGAGCAGCATGACCGAACCCGACATCGCGATCATCGGCGTAGGCATCCACCCCTTCGGCAGGTATGCCGACCGCTCCGCCCTGGAGATGGGTGCGGTCGCGATCGGCCGGGCAGTGCGCGACGCCGGCGTGGACTGGGCCGACGTGGGCAGCCTGTACGCGGGCAGCCTCGAGGTGGCCAACCCGGAGGCCGTCACCGGCCTGGTCGGGATGACAGGCCTGCCGGCGCGCGCGACGCTGAGTGGGTGTGCGACGGGGAACTCGCTGCTGACCCTGGCCGCACGTGACGTCGCACTCGGCGAGGCCGACATCGCCGTGGGCGTGGGACTCGACAAGCACCCGCGCGGCGCGTTCGGCGCCGATCCGGCGGTGGCCGGGCTGCCGCAGTGGTACGGCGATCAGGGCATGTTCCTGACCACCCACTACTTCGGCACCAAGATCATGCGCTACATGCACGATCACGGCATCAGCGATCAGACCCTGGCCCGCGTGGCCGCCAAGAACTTCTCCAACGGCGCGCTCGCCCCGCACGCCTGGCGGCGCAAGGCGATGAGCGTCGAGGCGATCCTGGAGTCGCCGGTCGTCAACGCACCACTGCGCCAGTACATGTACTGCAATCCCAACGAGGGCGCGGCGGCCGTCGTCGTCTGCCGGGCCGCCGACGCCAAGAAGTACAGCGACACCCCGATATACCTGAAGTCCACCGCCCTGCGCAGTCGCCAGGAGGGCGCCTACGAGTTGTTGCGCACCTCCATCGAGCTCCCGCTGGTGCCGGGCACCACCGCCGAGGCGGCCAAGGCCGCCTACGAACAGGCAGGGGTGGGACCCGAGGACATCGACGTCGCGCAACTGCAGGACACCGACTCCGGGTCCGAGATCATCCACATGGCCGAAACCGGCTTGTGCAAGGACGGCGAGCAAGAGGCGCTGCTCTACGACGGAGCCACCGAGATCGGCGGCCGGCTGCCGATCAACACCGACGGCGGGCTGCTGGCCAACGGGGAGCCCGTCGGCGCGTCCGGGCTGCGGCAGGTCTACGAACTGGTCCAACAACTGCGCGGCACCGCCGGAGACCGCCAGGTGCCCAACAATCCCAAGGTCGCGCTCGCCCAGCTGTACGGATCACCCGGGACCGCGGCCGTCGCGATCCTGACGAGATAGTTTCATGGCCGCGTCCAGTGTCGTCCTCGACGGCGTGCCCGTCGCCTACACCGACGTCGGCTCCGGTCCCCCGCTGGTCTTCGTGCACGGTGCGTACGTGACCGGCCGGTTGTGGGACGACGTCATCGCCGTGCTCTCGGAGCGCTACCGATGCATCGCACCCACCTGGCCGTTCGGGGCGCAGCAAGATCCGGTCGGATCGCAGGCGGATCTCGGGGTACAAGCCGCGGGTCGTCGCATCAGTGGACTGCTCGACGCGCTGGATCTGGGCGACGCCACGCTGATCGCCAACGACAGCGGCGGTGGCATCGTGCTCTCCGCGCTGGGCGATCCCGACCTCAGCTGGCACCGGGTGGGTCGGCTGGTGTTCACCAATTGCGACAGCTACGAACACTTTCCGCCCAAGTCGTTCGCACCACTGGTCAAGCTGTGCCGCATCAGCGCCGTGGCGGGCGGGGCGATGTTGCGGCTGCTGGCCACGGGTCCCGGCCGGTCCTACTTCGTCCGCGCGGTCACCCGGAACGGCCTTGCCACCGACCGCCACGGCCCGATCTTCGGTGGGTTCATGCACTCGGCCGCGGTACGGCGTGAGGCGGTCCGCTTCACCGCCGCGCTGCATCCGCGTCACACGACAGGGGCGGAACCAGCCATCAAGAACTGGACCAAGCCGGTGCTGATGCTGTGGGGTGACAGCGACCAACTGTTTCCGGTCAGCCACGCGCAACGCCTGGTCGACGACTTCCCGAACGCGACGCTGCACGTCGTCGACGGCAGCGCGACCTACGTGATGCTGGACCGGCCGGCCGAAACCGCCGCGGCCATCCGTGATTTCGTGAACTAGGAGAACAAGAGTGGATCTCGGGCTGGAGGGCAAACGCGCGCTCGTCACGGGAAGCAGTTCGGGTATCGGCGCCGGCATCGCCAGGATGCTGGCGGCCGAGGGCGTGTCGGTGGTGGTGCACGGGCGCAACGTCGAACGGTTGTCCGCGGTGCGCGACGCGATCCGAGACAGCGGGGCAAGCGCCGACATGGCCGCGGGAGACCTGTCCAGCCAAGAGGATGCGACACGGGTGGCGGAGACCGCCGCCGCTGCGTTCGGCGGGATCGACATCCTGGTCAACAACGCGGGCGGAGCGTCGGACACGGGCATCCAGTCGTGGTTCAAGCTGCCGGTAGACGAGTGGGAGGTCACCTATCGGCGCAACGTGCTCTCCGCGGGGTATCTGATCCACGCGTTGGCCCCAGGCATGAAGGAGAACGGGTGGGGGCGGATCATTCAGATCGCTTCCGCGGCAGGCATCATCCCGACGTCCGGCCAGCCCGACTACGGACCGTCCAAGGCCGCGATGATCAACATGTCGATGGGGCTGTCGAAAGCCTTGGCGGGCAGCGGGGTCACCGTCAACACCGTGATGCCCGGGATGATCATGACCGACGGATTGCGTGAGTTCCTGACCACCTTCGCCGAGAAACGCGGCTGGGGTGACGACATCGACCGCGCCGCGGAGTACGTGTTGAAGGGCACCGGCCAGACCGTGCACCGGATCGGGCAGGTCGAGGACGTCGCATACGCCGTCGCGATGCTCGCCAGTCCGAGCGCGGACTTCTTCAACGGGATGAACCTGCACGTCGACGGCGGTGGAACCGGGTCGATCTACTGATGCTGAAATTCACAGTCGAGTATCCGAGCGACGTCGCGAATGCCCACCCGGAGTTCCGCACGCCGAGCGTGATGCGCGCGATCGCGGGTCGCGCCGAAGCCTTGGGTTTCGACGCGATCGCCGTGGCCGAACATCCTGCGCCGTCGGCGAAGTGGCGCCGGGCCGGCGGCCATGACACGTTCGATCCGGCAGTCGCACTGGGCTTCTTCGCGGCGGCGACGACGTCGATTCGGCTGGTCACCCATCTATTGGTGCTGCCCTTCCGCAGCCCCTATCTGGCGGCGAAGGCGTTGACGTCGTTGGACATCGTCTCTGAGGGCCGGTTGATCGCCGGGGTCGGCGCGGGCTATCTGCCGTCGGAGTTCGCCGCACTCGGAGTGGATTTCGACGATCGGGTCAAGCTCTTCGACGAGTCGCTGGCGGCACTTCGTCGGATCTGGACCCAGCCCGACGCGCACCTGCATCTCGATGCGCCAGTGCAGAAGCCGCATCCACCGATCTGGGTCGGCGGCAACAGTCCGGCGACGCTGCGCCGCGTGGTCGAGCACGGCAACGGGTGGTGCCCGGTCGTCGCGCCTGCGTCGGTGACGTCGTCGGTCCGCACCGCAGCCATCGACTCGGTGGACAGCTTCGCCCGTGCAGCCGACAGACTGCGCGGCCTGCTGGTTGCCGCGGACCGTGACCCCGGCACCGTCGAAATCCAGGTCGCTGCGCCGACAGTGAATTTCGAGGACGCCGCCGCGGTGGCGGAACTCGCGGATTACCTGGCCGGTATGGCAGGGGCAGGGGCGACCAGGGCCATCCTGCATGTCGATGCCACGTCTGTTGCGGCCGCCGAGACCTATCTGACCCGGTTCTCCGAGCGTTTCGCCTGATCAGGCTGGTGAAGACCACCAAACCGCGAGGAAATCCCAAAAAGTGGAGCGCGGCGCTCAAAATTGGTTAAATGTTTAAAGCTTAGGCGGATGAGAGGCTCTGCAGTGACGGTTGGCACAATCGCCGGGCTGCTCGACGCCGCTGCCGGCGAGCGGCCCGGTGACCCGCTGCTGCGCGACACCGCCGGTGCCGGGTGGACGGTTGACAACGTCGCGAGGATGGCGGGCGCGGGCACCCGTTGGCTGGCCGATGCCGGAGTGCGCCCCGGTATGACGGTCGCGTGGCACCTGCCCTCCCACTCCGCGGCCGCGGTGCTGATGCTCGCGCTCGCCCGGACACCGGTCACCCAGGCCCCGATCCTGCACCTCTACCGCAGGCGAGAGGTCCAGACCGCGCTGGAGGTGGCCGACGCGGACGTGTTGATCGTCGATGGGACGACGAAGGCCGAAGCTCCGCCCGGGGCATCCGTCGTCGTGCTGCCCGACGACTTTCTCGATGTGCTGTCGGCGATGCCTGCCACTCCCCCAGCCGAACTCGACGTCACGCGGTCCCCCGACGAGACACGGTGGATCTACTTCACGTCCGGCACGACGGGCCGGCCGAAGGGAGTCCGGCACACCGATGCGTCGCTGACCGCCGCCGCTCACGGGTACGTCGAGCATCTGGGGTTGGGGGATCGGCCCGACGAGATCGGCACCATCGCTTTCCCGGTCGCCCACATCGGCGGAATCGTCTATCTGGCCTGCGCTCTCATCGGTCGCTTTCCGGTGGTGATGGTGCCCAAGGTCGACGCTCGCACCCTGCCCCAGGTACTGGCCGCGCACCGGGTCACCGTCACCGGCGCCAGCACGGCCTTCTACCAGATGCTGCTGGCGGCACAGCTCGCGTCAGACAGCGATGAACCGCTCGTTCCCACCCTGCGAATGCTGATCGGCGGTGGCGCACACTGTCCGCCCGAGCTGCACCGCAAGGTGCGCACGCACATGGGGGTGCCGATCGTGCACGCCTACGGCATGACCGAGGCGCCGATGGTGTGCGTCAGCGAAGCCACCGACAGCGAGGAACAGCAGATCCACAGCTGCGGTCGTCCCGTCCCCGGTGCCGATATCCGGATCGGAGCCGACGGTGAAGTGCAGTTGCGCGGTGCCAACGTCACACCCGGTTACGTGGAGGCGGCGCAGTGGGCGGCGTCGATCACCGCAGACGGTTGGTTTCGCACCGGCGACCGGGGGCACCTGCGCCCGGACGGTCGCCTGGTCGTCACCGGCCGGATCAAGGACCTGATCATTCGCAAGGGCGAGAACATCGCACCAGACGAGATCGAGAACGAACTGCTCGCCCATCCGCTCATCGACGAGGTCGCGGTACTCGGGCAGCGCGACGAGGTGCGTGGCGAGTTGGTGTGCGCGGTGGTCAAGCGCTCTGCGTCGCAGCGCGACATCACTCTCGACGAGATGTGCGCGTTCCTTGACCAGCGCGGATTGATGAAACAGAAATGGCCCGAGCGGCTCGTCATGGTCGACGACTTTCCGCTGACGGGCCTGGGCAAGGTCGCGAAAAGTGAGCTCGCCGAGCAGATCTCAGGAGGCAGACAGTGACGCAGCCGGCCCAGCTGACCAAGGACGAACGTTACGAACTGGCGCATTCCGTGCGTGCGGCCTGTGAGCGGCTGGCCCCCGAGGGGCGAGTACGCGCGGTGGCCTACGACGGCGAAGGCCGACAGCCCGGGTTCGACGGAGAGCTGTGGCAGGTGCTGTGCACCCAGGTCGGGGTCGCCGGAGTCGGCCTGCCCGAAGATCTCGGCGGCGCCGGATACGGGCCGTCGGCGCTCGGCGTCATCGCCCATGAACTGGGACGCTCGCTGGCTCCGGTCCCGTTTCTGGCCTCGGCGGTGCTCGCGACCGGCCTGCTGGTCGACATGCGCGACCGCGATCCCGACTCCGACTCTCGGCTGTCCGCACTCGTCGAGGGTCAGCGCACGGCCACCGCCGCGCTGACCGGTGACGGCGGCCTGTGGCGGCGCAATGCGGTCACCATGACCGCCGAGCAGACCTCCGACGGATGGGCGCTTACCGGCCGGTTGCGACATGTGCTCAACGCCGCCGCGGCCGACGACGTCGTGGTGGCCGCCATCGTCGACGGTGAGATCGCGATCTTCCTGCTCGCCACGGCCGCTGAGGGGGTGTCGGTGCAGCAGGAGAACGTTCTGGACGGCACCCGGCCCATGGCGACGATCACGCTCGAACGCGCCGCGGCGCTGCGACTGTCCGGCGATGGACCGGTCGACGAGATCATCACCCGAACCATCGACATGACGCTTGCGGTGCTCTCCGCCGAGCAGGTCGGCGCGTGTGAACGGGTGTTGGAGATCGCCACCGAATATGCGTCCACCCGCGAGCAGTTCAACCGACCCATCGGCAGCTTTCAGGCCATCAAGCACAAATGCGCCGACATGCTCGTCAATCTCGAATGGGCCCGCTCGGCTTCGCAGGCCGCCCTGGAATCACACGATGGCAGTGCCACCGACGAATCATGTTGGCGGGCAAGCATGGCCAAGGCGGTGTGCTCGGAGGCGCTGCGGGACGCCGCGCATGCCAATGTCCAGATTCACGGCGGCATCGGGTTCACGTGGGAGGACGCCGCACACCTGTTCGTGCGGCGCGCACGCACCGACGAGGTGCTGTTCGGCAGCCCGGCCCAGCATTGGGATCGGCTCGCCGCGGTGGCCAAAATCGTCTGACGCCACCACCCTGGAATCCCTGATCTTGTCTGTTAGAATGCCATTCTGACTGACAAGATTGGGAGTCTGGATGCGCGACGCTGCTGTCGACACGGTGCGACTCGGGCGCTGGCTCGATGCGCGCAGTGCACCGGGTCAGGGCGAGGATCCGGTCCTCGAGGAACTCACCGGCGGTTCGCAGAACACGCTCTACCTCGTGCGGCGTGGCGACGACCGGATGGTGCTGCGGATGCCGGGGGCCGCCGCCGACCAGGCCAGGATCGACGGACTGCGTCGCGAAATCCGACTGGTGGCGGCACTGTCCGGCACCGACGTCCCGCATGCCGAGTTGATCGCGGCCGACGAAGCCGGCGAGATCTTGGGCGCACCGTTCTACGTGATGAAGGCCGTCGACGGGTGGAGTCCCGCCGCCGACGGCTGGCCCTCACCGTTCGACGTGGACCGCGACCTGCGGCGCGGACTGGCCTTCGAGTTGGTCGACGGGGCGGCCCGACTCGGCAGGGTCGACTGGCGCGCACAGGGCCTGGAGGGGTTCGGACGTCCGGAGGGCTTTCACGAACGCCAGGTCGATCGCTGGCTGGCGTTCCTCGGGCAGTACCGGTTCCGCGAGCTGCCCGGGCTCGACGAGGCGGCGGAATGGTTGCGACGCAACAGGCCCGAGGCCTACACGCCGGGCATCATGCACGGCGACTACCAGTTCGCCAACGTGATGTATCACCACGGGGCCCCGACCAGGCTGGCCGCGATCGTGGATTGGGAGATGACCACGATCGGCGACCCGCTTCTGGATCTGGCCTGGGCGTTGCTCGGCTGGGACGGAGAACACCCCAAGGAGTCCGGCTTCTACGTCGACGTGAGCGGTATGCCCACGCGAACCGAACTCTTGGAGCACTACGAACGCGTCAGCGGGCGCTGCACCGAGAACATCGACTACTACCTGGTCCTGGCCAACTGGAAGCTGGGCGTGGTCCTCGAGAAGAGCTACGCGGCCATGCAACGGGGCGGCGCAGTCGACCCCAAGGTCGAGATGTTCGGTCCGCTCGTGCTCGAGTTGATCGCCAACGCCGCCGAACTCGCCCGGTCGCTGACCACGAAGCGGCGCTGACATGGGGTACGCCGACGAACTGTTCGACCTGACCGACCGCGTCGTGCTGATCACCGGGGGCAGCCGTGGGCTGGGCCGCGAGATGGCATTCGCGTGCGCCCGGTGCGGCGCCGAGGTCGTGATCGCCAGCCGCGACTACGAATCCTGCGTGACGACGGCCAAGAAGATCACCGAGGAAACCGGCCGCGCCGCGCTGCCGTATGCCGTACACGTCGGCCGGTGGGATCAACTCGACGGGCTGGTCGACGCCGCGTATGAGCGGTTCGGCAAGGTCGACACGCTGATCAACAATGCCGGGATGTCGCCGACCTACGAATCGCTTGGCGCGGTGACGGAGAAGCTGTTCGACTCGGTGGTCAACCTCAACTTCAAGGGTCCGTTTCGACTCGCCGCCCTCGTCAGTGAGCGGATGGTCGCCGCAGGTCGAGGTTCGATCGTCAACGTGAGCTCGACCGGATCAATCCGACCGACGCCCGAGATCCTGCCCTACGCCGCGGCCAAGGCCGCGCTCAACGCGATGACCGAGGGGTTCGCGCTGGCCTATGGCCCAGCGGTACGGGTCAACACGCTGATGTCGGGGCCGTTCTACACCGATGTCAGCAAGCACTGGGATCGCGACGCCATCCAGCCCCAACTGGACAAGCACGCCCTCAAACGCGCCGGTGACCCACCCGAGATCGTGGGCGCAGCACTGTATCTGGCCTCCGACGCCTCGAGCTACACCAGCGGTGCCACGCTGCGCGTCGACGGCGGCATCCCCTGACCCCGAAAGGTTCATATGAGTTGGGACTTCTCCACCGAGCCGGAATTCACCGAAAAGCTCGAGTGGATCCGGGCCTTCGTCCGCGACGAGATCGAACCCCTCGACGCGCTGTTCCCCGGATGCGAATACCTGCCGCTCGACGACGAGCGGCGCAAAGTGGTCGACCCGCTCAAGCAACGCGTGCGCGATCAGGGGTTGTGGGCGCCGCATCTGGGCCCGGAACTCGGCGGCCAGGGCTTCGGCGCGGTGAAGCTGACGCTGATCAACGAGATCCTCGGCCGCACCGCGTGGGGGCCGATCGTGTTCGGCACCCAGGCGCCCGACACGGGTAACGCCGAGATCTTGGCGCGCTTCGGCACCCAGGAGCAGAAGGACCGCTATCTCGACCCGCTGCTGGGCGGCGACATCTTCTCCTGCTTCTCGATGACCGAACCGCAAGGCGGCGCCGACCCACGGGTGTTCACCACCCGCGCTGTCCGCGACGGGTCGGAGGGTGACTGGGTGATCACCGGCAGGAAGTACTTCTCCTCCAATGCCACCGTCGCGTCGTTCTTCATCGTGTTGGCCGTCACCGATCCCGACGCTCCCGTGCACCGCGGCACCTCGACGTTCCTCGTTCCCGCGGGCACGCCGGGGTTGACCATCGAGGCCAATCACCATCTCTACGGTGCGCATCCCAGCGATCCCGGCCACGCGCTGGTGCACTACGACAACGTGCGGGTACCCGCCGACGCGATGCTCGGTGAGCCCGGGCAGGGCTTCCACGTGGCGCAGTCACGGTTGGCGGGCGGCCGGTTGCACCACGCCATGCGGTGCATCGGCGTCGCCCAGAAAGCCATCGACATGATGGCTCGCCGCGCAAAAAGCCGGTTCACCCAGGGCAGCTCGCTAGCCGACAAGCAACAGGTACAGGTGTTCATCGCCGACTCCTACACCGAGTTGATGCCGTTCCGGCTGGCGGTGCTGCACGCCGCCTGGCTCATCGACACCGCCGGAGAGGCCGCCGCCCGCGCGGAGATCGGCGCCTGCAAGATCCTGGCGGCGAAGGTCGTTCAGTCGATCACGCTGCGGGCCATGCAGGTCCACGGTGCCCTCGGGCTCACCGATCAGCTACCACTGGCCGGGATGTTCATGTCCGGTCTGGCGCTCGGGTTGGCCGACGGGCCCACCGAGGCTCACAAGGTCAACCTCGCGCGCCACCTGCTCAAGCACTACGACGCAGAGGATCCGGAATGGCCCGGTGAGTTCCTGCCACATCGCGTCGCCGCCGCCACCGCCAAATACGGTGTGGGAAGCGTGCAATCGTGATCGCCGTCCGATGCACGCGCTACGGTCCGCCCGAAGATCTCGAGTTGGTCGAGCTGGCCGATCCCGAGCCCGGACCCGGTCAGGCGGTGGTCCGGGTGCGGGCCGCGGCGGTGAACTTCCCCGATGTGCTCTTTATCGCCGGCGCGTACCAGGTGCGCGAACCGGTGCCGTTCACTCCGGGCAGCGAATTCGCCGGGGAGGTGCTCTCGGTCGGTGACGGGGTGTCGCTGCGACCGGGTGACCGGGTCTCCGGTGCGCTGCCGACTGGCGGCTTCGCCGAACAGGTGGCCGTCGAGGCCGATCTTCTCACACCGATACCCGACGGCGTCGACTTCGCCGACGCCGCGGCGTTCGGTGTCACCTATCGCACCGCCTATCACGCACTGAGGTCGGTCGCCGGTGTGCAACCGGGCAATTGGGTGGTGGTATTGGGCGCGGCCGGCGGCGTCGGGATGGCCACGCTGGACATCGCCAAGATACTGAACGTCAGGGTGCTGGCGGCCGCGTCCACCGATACCAAGCTCGCCGTGTGCCGCGAGCGTGGAGCGGACGCCGTCGTCGACTACGAACGTGAGGATCTGCGCGACCGGATCAAAGAACTCACCGACGGCGGGGCCCATGCCGTCATCGATCCGGTCGGCGGCCCCTACTCGGAGCCCGCCCTGCGGGCCCTGCGCCGCGGCGGTGTCTTCGTGACACTCGGCTATGCTGCCGGGTCGATACCCGCCATCCCACTCAATCTTGTTCTGCTCAAGGGGATCAGCGTGCGCGGGATGGAGCTGCGGACGTTCGCCCACGACTTTCCCGAGGAGTCCGCGCGTGACGTAGCGGAACTCGACGCGCTGTTCACCGACGGCGGGATCCGCCCCTACATCGGCGAGCGGTTCACCCTGGCCGACACCGCCCGCGCCCTGCGACTGGTCGCGGACCGCGGGGCGGTGGGCAAGGTCATCATCCAGATTTCCTAACTCAGCCCAGCATCATCACGCCGCCGTCGACGGCGAGCAGTTGGCCGGTGATGAACCGCGATCCGCTGCCTGCGAGGAACACCAGCATCGGCGTCAAATCGCGCAGCGGGTCTCCCAACTTGCCCCCGATGGGAATGGCGGCCTGCAGTTGCTGGTCCAGCAGGGCGGCACCGTCGGGCCCGAGAAAGTCGCGCAGACGTTGAGCGCCAGGCGTTTCCACCGCAGGCGCGATCGCGTTCACCGTGACCCCGCTGTAAGCCCAGGCCTTGGCGGCGCTGCGGGTCCATGCGTGCACCGCGGCCTTGGTCGCCGAATAGGTGGCCGCGATCGGGTTACCGGTGACGCCCTCCGCGGAGCCGACGTTGATGATGCGGCCGCCGTGGGCCTGCATTGCGGCGAACGCGGCCTGATTGGTCAGCACGGTGGACGTGAGGTTCGTCGCGACCAGGGACTCCAGGTCCTCGGCGGTGATCTGGCCGGGAATGCCCGGCTGCCACAGCCCCGCGGCGTGCACGAGAACATCGAGGCCGCCGAGGGTTTCGACGACGGTGTCGACGACGCGCTGCACGTCGTGGGCGGACCGCACGTCACATCGCAGCCAACTCGCAGCGTCCGCAAGCCGCTGCGGTGCCGGGGTCTGGTGGTAGGTGGCGGCCACGGCGGCACCGTGCGAGGCGAACGCCTCCACGGCTGCGCTACCGATCCCGGTCGCCGCCCCGGTGACCAGAATGCGTCGGCCGTCGAGTTCTCCCACGGTTCTCCTCAGGCTCGGTTCTGCTGCAGGAAGTCGTCGAAGTCGCCGAACAGCGAGCGCTCGACGATCTCGATGCGGATGCCCGACGGGTCGAGGTGGTAGGCGAACGCCGCCGGTGCCCCGTCATCTGAAAGCGCGCAGGCCTCCCGGACGAATCCCGCCGCGTCCAGTTCCCCCGACCTGGCCGCGACGTCGTCGACGAAGTACCCGAGGTGGTGGGCGGCGTTGGTGGGGTTCGCGGTCCAGATGGTGCCGGGGATCTCCTGCACCAACTCCAGATGTGGTGCCTGCAGCGAATACGTGAACCGGAAGTCGACGGTCCGGTCGACGGCGCCGACCCGGACCGGCAAGCTGAACGCCAGCGGCGTGGTCCATTGGTAGCCGCCCACCGACGACAGCTTCGCCATCGCGGCGTCGAGATCGCTGACCACGACTCCGGTGTGGTAGAGGTCCCCCGCGGCCAGGATCGCGCTCACCCGACGACCAGTCCGGCGTCGACCGACAGCGTGATGCCGGTGACGTAGCGACCGTCTTCTGAGCACAGGTAGAGCATCGCCCGCGAAATGTCCTCGGGCTCCACCAGCGGCGTGGGCAGCAGGTTCTGCATGGTCTGGCCGAACTCGGGGTGCTCGGCGGTGTACTCCGCGAACTGCTGGTTGACCACCATGGGCGAGTTGACCCCAGTCGGGTGGACGGTGTTGACCCGGATGTTCTTCTCCCCCAACGCGTTGGCCCAGGCCCGCATCAGGCCCACCACACCGTGTTTGGCCGCGGCGTATCCGAGTGAGCCCCGCGAAAGCGTGCTGAGGCGGGCGCCGCCGACCTTCAGCCCGGCGGTGGAACTGGTGATGACGATGGCGCCGCCCTCGTCCTGTTCGAGCAGGGTGGGCAGCGCGGCCTCGACGGTGTTGAACACGCCGGTCAGCATGATGTCCACGGCGTCGTGCCATGCGGCCATCTGCTGCGAGCTCTCCCCGATGATCGGCATGATCCCGGCGTTGGCGAGCACGAAGTCGAGTCGACCAAGCTCAGCCACACCTTCGGCGACAACGCCTTTCATGGCCTCGAAGTCGCGCACATCGGCCTGTTTGGCGACGACCCTGCGGCCCTTTTTCTCGACCAGCCTGCTGGTCTCGTCGAGATCGGCCTGCGTTGCCATCGGATACTCGACGGTGTCGACTTTCCCGCACAGGTCGACCGCGATGATGTCGGCGCCCTCCTCGGCGAACAGCGCGGCGTGCGACCGCCCCTGTCCGCGGGCGGCGCCGGTGATCAGCGCGACCTTTCCATCCAGCTTGCCCATATGTTCTCTCCTTGTCAGCCGGCGACCGGCGCGTGTTTGCGCGGCCTGATGACCAGGTTGCGGTAACCGCGCACGCTGCTGCCGTAGGTGTAGCGCCGCGCGTCCCAGTCGACGTCGTAATCCGGAAAGCGACCGAGCAGTTCCTCGAACGCGACACGGCTTTCCAGACGCGCCAGCGCGGCGCCAAGGCATAGGTGCACGCCATAGCCGAATCCCAGTTGGCGCCGGATCTTTCGATGAATGTCGAATGTGTCGGGGTCGTCGTACTCCCGTTCGTCGCGCACCGCGGCGCCGGTCATCAACAGCACGCGGCTGCCGGCCGGGATGACGGTGCCGTGCAACTCGACCTCGCGCGTGGTGACCCGGCCCTGGTATACCGACGGCGGCTCGAATCGCAACATCTCCTCGACGGCGTTGGGGATCAACGACGGGTCGGCGCACAGTTCGGCGCGCTGGTCGGGGTTTCGCCACAGCGCGACGGTGCCGCTGGCCACCAGCTTCATCACCGTTTCGTGACCGGCGATGACCAACTCGATGAGGCGGCCGCACAGCACCGCGTCGTCGAGGTACGTCTCGTTGCCGTCGTCGTCGACGACGGGCGTGTGCACCAGCAGGCTGGCCAGGTCGTCGCCCGGTTCGGCGCGGCGTTGGGTCACCAGCTCGTACATCAGCCCGAACAACTCGACGCCCGCCGTGGTGGCGTCCTCGGGAAGCTGCCGGGTACCCGGCGCGCCCTCGCGGGTGAGCATGCGGTTGCACAGGTCGTGGACCCGGTCACGCTGATCTGTCGGCAGACCCATCAATTCGCCGATCACTTCCATCGGAAGCCGTGAGGAGAACTGCGACACCACATCCAGCGAGCCCCTGACCGCGGCCTCGTCGAGCAGCTGTCTGCAGACCTCTCGCACTCGCGGCTCGAGTTCGGCGATGCGGCTCACCGAGAAGCGCCGGGTCAGGATCTTGCGGTTCCATCCATGCTCGGGCTCGTCCTTGATGATCAGCGCATCGAGGCCCTGCTCAAGTCCTTCGATGCTGACTCCCTGACTGCTGCAGTAGGTTTCGTGATCCAGGCTGGCGGCGAGCACGTCGTCGTAGCGTGAGAGGGCGTAGAAGTTCAGCTCTCGGTTGTAGTAGACCGGAGCGTTGTCCCGCAGCCACCGAAACGTGGGGAATGGGTCTTCCGCCATTTCCGGTGTCAATGGGTTGTAATCCATCTTCCGACCTCCTGTAAGCCCGCGTGACTTACGTTACAGAATGGCATACTTGGGCACAAGAATCACGTTCTAGCAGGCAACGTGGTGATTGGCTGGCGAGAGAGTAGAATTCTGAACCTTGAGAATCACCGATCCTGCGTTGGGAGAACGATGAATTCGCGCGTAGCGGCGGCCGTGGACCGCGCCCTCGATCTGCGGCAGCGCGAGGCCACCGAGGAGGTGGAACGGATCCTGGAGGCCGCGTTGGTGGTGATGGAACGGGTGGCCCCCGCGGCGCCGCGGGTCAGTGACATCGTCGAGCAGGCGGGCACCTCGAACGCCGCGTTCTACCGCTACTTCTCGGGCAAGGACGATCTCATCCTTGCCGTCATGGAGCGCGGGATCGGTTTGGTGGCGTCCTATCTCGAACACCAGATGGCCAAGGAGTCCACGCCGCTGACCGCGGTGGCCCGGTGGATCGAGGGCACCCTGGCTCAGGTCAGCGATCCCCATCTCACCAGTATGAGCAGGGCGGTGATGACCCACTTCACCGCGCACAAGGACAACGAGATCGCCGCTCCGCTTCGCGACCTGCTGGTCGAGCAGATTATCGCGGCCGGTTGCGCCGAACCCGAACACGCGGCCGACGCCGTCTACGCGACCGTGCTCGGCACCCTGCGCCGACACGTCGAGGCCGCCACCCAGCCCACCCAGCGCGAGGCGGACTACCTGGTGTCGTTCTGCCTCAAGGCCATTGACCCGGACGTGCCGGCCAGCGAGGTGGCCCGCCGCCGGGCCGGCGCCGCCACCCGTCGGCGCCGCAAGTCGAAGACCAACTCCTAATCCGCGGCGCCGCGCCGGATCTCGGGGAGGTCCGCGGTGCGGTGGGTGCCGGAAGGCGGTAGGCCGACCAGAACCGTACTCACCGTGGCGCCGACGGGCCCGGCCCGCCATCCATGCCTGACCCCGGCGATCACCACCGCGTCGCCCGCGGCGAGGTCCACGTCGCCGGTGTCGAGCACCAGCGTCACCTCACCACTGATCACGGTTCCGTAGTCGACGGTGGCGGTCTGATGGATCGGCGCCTCGACGTGGGGACCGAACTCGGTGAG
The DNA here is from genome assembly GCF_053483675.1 of Mycolicibacterium sp. XJ1819. Classification (NCBI taxonomy): domain Bacteria; kingdom Bacillati; phylum Actinomycetota; class Actinomycetes; order Mycobacteriales; family Mycobacteriaceae; genus Mycobacterium; species Mycolicibacterium sp. XJ1819. The sequence goes on from NZ_JBEFST010000014.1 coordinate 157,509, forward strand.
GATCCATTTGGTGGCTCCCTCGGCGACCTCGAACCCGGCGTCCTCGGGTCGCGGGAAGACGTCAGCGCGACCCGACGGCACCGCGGTCTCCGACCACATCTCGTGCACCACCGCCTCCCCTTCGGACAGCGCCTGGGACGGCCAACCGCCGGTAAGCACCTGCACGGCCGCGCCCGGCGGCGCATGGAGAACCAAATCGGGTCGGCCATCGGCAACCACCGCAGACCTGCCGTCGTCACCGTTGCCCACCACCACACGTCGTGCCATCGTCAACCTCATCTGAGCTGGGTATATCGGTGAAGCCAGACGATACTTGCTGCGTCTTTGCACGGTGAGTAAACTGGCCCTGGAAATGGCTAAATATTTCCCTGTTTAGAGCTTCTGAAGGAGCCCCCGTGCCTCTGCAGCCCCACATGCAGCTCATCTCCGTAGACGATCACCTGATCGAGCACCCCAAGGTGTGGAGTGACCGCCTCCCGAAGAAGTACCTCGAGGCCGGCCCGAAGATCATCGAGTGGGAAAACCCCGGCACCGGCCAGATGTGCCAGGTGTGGGACTACGAGGGCCGCATCTACCCCTATATCGGGCTCAACGCCGTCGCGGGCAAGAAGCCCGAGGAGTACGGCATCGAACCGGTGCGCTACGACGACATGATCCCCGGCTGCTATGACCCCAAGGCGCGGGTGGCCGACATGGACATCGACGGCGTGCAGGCGATGACCTGCTTCCCCTCGTTCCCCCGGTTCGCGGGCGCGGTCTTCGCCGAGGGCGAGGACAAGGAACTCGCGCTGCTGTGCACGCAGGCCTGGAACGACTTCCACATTGACGAGTGGGCCGCGACCGCGCCCGATCGGTTCGTCCCGGTCTCGATTCTGCCGTTCTGGGATCTCGACGCCAGCGTGAAGGAACTGCACCGGATGGCCGAAAAAGGCTCCAAGTGCGTGAGCTTCCCCGACCTGCCGGACAAGCTCGGGCTGCCGTCGCTGCACAGCGATCACTGGGATCCGCTGTGGTCGGCGTTCGAGGAGACCGACCTGGTGCTCGCGCAGCACTTCGGTTCGGGCGGGTTCCCGCCGCCGATCGCCGAGGATGCGCCGTTCGCGGTGTTCATCGTCCTGATGGGGACGATCAGCATGGGCGCCATGACCGATTGGCTGTTCTCCCCCGCCCTGCACAAGCACCCCAAGCTCAAGATCGGGCTGTCGGAGGGCGGCATCGGCTGGATCCCCTACATCCTGGAACGCTGCGACAGCACCTGGCGCAAGCACCGCTACTACCAGAACATCAACCAGGATGTGTTGCCCAGCGACCTGTTCCGCCGTCACTTCCACGGCTGCTTCATCGAGGACGACTTCGGAGTCGAGTCTCGCCACCGGATCGGCATCGACAACATCACCTGGGAATGCGACTACCCCCACTCGGACTCTTTCTGGCCGAACAGCAGGGAGCGCGCCGCGCAGGCCTTCGAGAACGTCCCCGACGAAGAAGTCCATCAGATGGTCGAACTGAACACTCGCAAGTTGTACAACTTCCCGCGAGCGTCATGAGCTCCGACGGCGTCGAACCCGTCGAGCAGCTACCCGTATCGGACTGGACCGACCAGGACCTGTTGACCAAGGACGAGGCGCGCGAGCGCCTCGTCGGTGAGATCGACCGCACCCGTGCCAGGCTGGCCCAACTGCGGGGCGACGACGGCGACGACGCCGAGATCTTGTTGCTGACCCGCCGACTGAACGCGATGGAGTCGATTCGCGACGAGTACGGCGCCTACCTCGGCGGAGAGTGATGTGACCACCACGCTCGAACCCACCGACGACCTCGACGAACTGCGGTCGCGGTGCAGGTCGTTCCTTGAGCGCGCGCCCAGGCCCGACGGGTTGCGCAACTACGGGCCCACCCCGACGGCCGACGACATCGCCCCCGGCCGGGCATGGCACAAGTACCTCGCCGAGCACGGCTACGCGTGCCTGCACTGGCCGGTCGAAAACGGCGGCGCCGACGCCCCGGTGGCGCTGCAGGCCATCTTCGCCGAGGAGTGTGCACGCGCCGGAGTCCCGCGCCAGTTGGCCATCACCGGCATCGACCTGGTCGGTCCGGTGTTGATCAAATTCGGTACGGCCGAACAGAAGTCGCGCTATCTGGAGCCCATCAGGCTGGGCGATCACATCTGGACCCAGTTGTTCTCCGAACCAGGCGCGGGTTCGGATCTGGCCGGGGTGCGGACCAAGGCCGAGAAGACGGCCAAGGGGTGGCGGGTCAACGGGCAGAAGGTGTGGAGTTCGGGCGCCAACTCCGCGCAGTACGGTCTGCTGCTCGCCCGCACCGGACCTGAATCGCATGCGGGGCTGAGCATGTTCATCGTCCCGATGGACGCACCCGGGGTGTCGGTTCGGCCGCTGGTGCAGATGGACGGCGAGAGCAAGTTCAACGAGGTCTTTCTGGACAACGTCGAACTGTCCGACGATGCGCTGATCGGCGAACCCGGCCAGGGCTGGGCGATCGCGATCGTCACACTGGGTCGCGAGCGCCTCACGTTGGGATCGCAGGCCGTGGCGATGTTCAAGCTGCACGAGCGGATGCTGCAAGCCGCCCGCGACCGTGACCACCTCGACCCCGTCCTGGCCCGGTCGATGACCAAGCTGTGGGCGCGAATGTGGTTGCTGCGGTATACCTGGCAGCGCGCCATCGACGAGGGCGACCTGACCTCGCCGGCGTTCTCGGTGCTCAAGCTCATGACATCGGAGACCGATCAGAGCCTGGGCGATCTCGCGACGGAGGTACTGGGCACCGATGCGTGCCTCGACCCCAACGCGGGCTCCGACGAGGCGGAGTTGATCCGAGCCATGCTGGTCGGCCGCGCGCAGACCATCCTCGGTGGAACCAGCGAGATCCAGCGCAACATCCTCGGGGAGCGGGTGCTGGGCCTGCCCAAAGAGCCGCGGTGACCCGCCCCCCTTGCGAGTAGATCCCGCCAAGATGTCGACCTCGACGCAGCTCACCGCTGCTCTGCGCGCCCATGTGCGGCCCGGTATGACGGTCGCGCTCGGAGACGGCGTCGGCACGCCGACGTCGGTCTGTGCCGCGCTGAGCGAGGTGGCGCGCGAAGTCGGTGACGTCAAACTCGTGCTGGGCTGGCATCCGTCGGCGCTCGACGGGCTCGCGGCGGACGCGTTCGCCGATGTCGTCGCGATGATGCCGGGGTGGGGTGTGCGCGACGTACTTGCCACGGGCAGTGCACATTTCGTACCCGTTCGACTCAGCGGTATGCCCGCGCTGCTCGCGGAGGTGTTGCGTCCGGACGTGCTGATCACCCGGCTGGTCGACCGCGACAACGCGTGGCACTTCGGCACCGAGGTGTCGTGGCAGCGTGCGGTCGTCGACGCGGGAGTGCCGGTGCTCGCGATGGTGGACGATGCCGCGCCCTGCGCCGACGCCGGACCGCAACTTGAGCCGGCCGCGGTGCAGATCCTCGGGCATTGCTCCGACGGCCCAGTTCAGTTCTCGTCGCCGCCCCCCAAGCCCGTCCACGAGAACCTCGCCGAGGCCGTGCTGCGTTTCATTCCCGACGGCACCCGGCTTCAGTACGGTCCGGGACAGTTGGGCACCGCGCTGCTGGCCCAGGCGCGACGGCCGCTGCAGGTCGACACCGGGCTGCTCACCGACGCTGTTGTGGACCTCGACGAGCGCGGACTCTTGACCGGAATCCCGTCGGCCACATACCTGCTCGGCAGCTCTGAGCTGTTCGACTGGGCCGACGGGAAGCCGATCCTGCGGGGCGTCGAGTACACCCACGACATCTCGCGGCTGTCGCGCGGCGTGCCGTTGGTCGCGGTCAACACCGCGATCGAGATCGACCCCGTCGGCCAGATCAACGTCGAAGGTGTCGGCGAGAAGGTGGTGGGCGGCATCGGTGGCCACCCCGACTACTGCGCGGCGGCGAGCATGGGCCGCGGCCTGTCGATCATCGCCGTCCCGTCGAGGGTGAAGGGGCGCTCGCCGCTCGTCGAGCAACTCAGCAGGCCGACGTCGACGCCGGCCTACGACGTCGACGTGATCGTCACCGAAACCGGCCACGCGGACCTTCGCGGCGCCGACTGGACCCAACGCAGGCGGCTCATCGCCGCCCTGTTCGAGTAAAGGAGAACCATGAGCCAAGCACTGTCCGGACGCGTCGTGTTGGTCACCGGTGGTGGCCGCGGGATCGGGCGCAGTCACTGCCTGGCGTTGGCCGCGCACGGCGCCGCCGTGGTGGTCAACGATCCGGGCGTCGGGCGTGACGGCACCGCCGGTGACTCGGGCCCGGCCGCCGAGGTGGTCGCCGAGATCGAAGCGGTGGGCGGTAAAGCCGTGGCGCACACCGGTTCTGTGGCATCGTGGGACGACGTCGCCGACATGGTCTCCACCGCTGTCGACACGTTCGGCACGCTTACCGGCGTGGTGAACAACGCCGGGATCGTGCGTGACGCGACCGTGGCCAACGCCACCGAGGACGACTGGGACGCCGTGATCGCAGTGCACCTCAAGGGCACCTTCGCGGTGACCAAGCATGCATGCGCGTACTGGCGCACACAGGCGAAGGCGGGCAACCCGATCGACGCGCGGATTGTCAACACCGTGTCGGGCGCGGGGCTGTGGGGCAACATCGGCCAGGCCGCTTACGGGGCGGCCAAGGCCGCGATCGCCAACCTCACCGTCGTGACCGCGATGGAGGGCCGTCGCTACGGCGTGGTGGCCAACGCCATCTCACCGCTGGCGGTGACCCGCATCAGTGAGGACTATTTCAAGGGCGACCGCGCCGCCGACCCCGCGCTGGATCCCGCCCGCAGTTCCGAGGTGGTGGCGTGGCTGCAGTCGGCGGAGTCGTCGTGGCTGACCGGCCAGATCCTACGCGTCGACGGTCACAAGCTCAGCCGCATCGAGGGCTTCGCCGAGGCACCCGGCCGGTACCACGCCAAAGACGGTGTTTCGCTGGAGTTTTCGGAGCTCGGCCAGGCGGTCGGCTGGTTGTACGGCACCGCACCACGCGGCCTGGCCGGACCATTGCCGACGGGCTGACTCTTCTCGCGAGCAGACGCAAAGTGCGCACTTTCCTCGGCGTGTCGGCGGACTTTGCGTCTGCTCGCCAGAGGAGGTGGCGTCAGAGGAGGTGCGTCAGGTGCCGTCCGCGGCGGCTCGCTCCCGCCCCAACAACAGCAGCAGATCCTGGTGGATCTCCATCCACACGTCGTGATAGCTGTCCGACAGCGGCTTGGTGAGTGCATCCGGATCACCGGCTTCGGCGCGCTGTGACGCGGAGTTCAGCCGGGTCAGGTAGCCCGAGTACCACGGCAGCACCTCGCTCACAGAGACAAGCGCCGACGTCACGTCGGTGTGAATGGCCTTGAGGCGCGGTAGCGCATCGGCGAGGTCACGGGCGGCCTGCCAGTGGGTGCAGAACTCTTTGAAGCCCTGGTTCAGCGGCAGGAATCGGGCATACGCCGTCTCGACGTCGGCTTGGCAGCCCACCTCAGCGATCAGTCCTCGTACACGTGCGGCGTGATCTGATGCCGCCTGCGGCGCCAACCGCCATCCCGTCATCCGTCCGGACCGGTGTACCACCTCGCCGTCGGCCTCTGCTGCCCGAAGGCATTCCTCGACGGTGGCCTCCGATGCACCTGCCATGGCGGCGATGGCACCGGTGGTGGCGAGTCCTTTGACGCGCAGCAAGTGGAAGATGACGAACGTCGTTTCGACCGAGGTCATGTTCGCCCATTCGGATTCGGTTTGCGTGGACCGACCATCGCCGCGAGTATGCCGCGGACTGCCGACTCGAAGGTCTTCTCACCGTGGACGTCCACGAACTGGTCGGCGCATGCTGCGACCGCGGGAAATTCGTCAGGCCGAAGCCGTCGAAACCATGCCCGGCTTTTCGCCAGCGTGGTGGATGCGAGCGTTTCCGAGCGGGCCCGGTCGAACAGGACGTCCCCTAGCAGGTAGGCCACCAGTGTTCTCAGCGCACTCATCGCCTCGGCCGGTGACATACCCGCAGCCAGCAGATTCGCGAGCACATCGTCGATGACGTGCAGAGCGTTCGGGGTCAACAGAGCGTTCGAAGCGAACAGCGGGTGCACCCCGGGATGACGGCTGAGCACCTGCCGCATCGCGAGAAGCGCTGTCACGATCTGCTCTTGCGGCGAACGTCCCCGAGACTCCGGCAACTCGATCTCGTCGAACACCGCGGCCAGCATCAACTGGTGTAACGCCTCCATGGACGGCACGTGCCGGTACAACGCACTCGCCACGACACCGAGTTCCTTCGCCAGTCGGCGAGCGTTGAGTTGACTCAGCCCTTCCTCGTCGGCAATTCCGATGGCCGCGTCGACCACCCGACGTTCGTTGAGTGCGGGCCGTTCCCTGACGCGCTTCACCACGACCACCGGACTGAACTTAGTTCACCTAAAACGGCACCGCAAGGAAAATTGGGGGTTGACCCACAGGGCGCTATCGGCCATTGTGAACTTAGTTCTCTACCGCGACGACGGGAGTGCCCTTTCGGTGACTGAAGCGGACACCTTCGAATCGCCAATTGACCCCACCATGCCGATCGGGACCCGGGTCAACATCGGTGAGGCCTTTCCGGGCGTGGTGCGGCCCCTCGATTGGACGGCCGTGGGTATTCCCTGCGACCGCGGAATCCGGCAGTTGATGCGAGATCTCGGAATGATGACGAACGATCCGCCTGGATCGTGGGCGATGCGGTTGCATCGCGGGCGCGCCTACATCAACCTGTCCTGGGCATACTGGCAGCTGGACGGTCGTCTCCCGGGTGCTCGACCCAGCGACCTCGCCCTGGGCCTTTCGCAGGATCGCGACATGCAGGTGACGCGACCGCCAAGGCCAAGCGCTGCCGAACGGATCATCAAGGCGCCCTTCGTTGTGCGGGCGGTTGCGCATGTCGTCAGGGCCATCCGGCGCAGCGACCGACAGCTCGAGCAAGCGCGCGCCGAGTGGGCCGCCCTGTCCCTGGACGGCGCCCAAGATTCCGAGCTCGTCGACGAACTCCGTCGGCTTCGTAGGGACCTGGAGTCGGCCAACGCCGAGCACTCCCGCACAAGCCTGGGCAGCAGCGCTGTGTTCGCGCTGCTCTGCCGCGCCCTCGAGAAGGTCGGATCCCCCGCCGACGACAGCGTTCTCACCCAACTGATGACCAAGGTGGGCCGCGTTGAAAGCGCGGCGCCGACAGTCGAATTGCGCCAACTCGCCGCAGAGGTGCGCAGCCGTGCGGCGGACATCATTCCGAAGGTGCGAGAACAATCACCCCAGCACACCGTCACCATCTTGCGGCAGGTCGCGCCGGAGTTCGCCGACCGATTCGATGCGATCGTCGCTCGGTACGGCTACCGCAGTGGGACGGAGTTCGTGGCTACCGCGCCGTCGTGGCGGGAGGATCCAGGACCTCTTGTCGTGTCGCTCTACGGCATGTTGACGCGTAGCGATGGACGCGACGCGAACGACGGAACACCGTCCGGTGACGTCGATGTCGCGCTCGCGGGCATCCCGGGGTGGGTTCGACCGCTTGCCCGGGCACTGTGGGCATGGGCTCGTGCAGGTGTTCGAGCGCGGGAGGCCACCAAGGCGGTGATGGTCATCCGTGTCGACGCGATCCGCAAATGCGTCAGGGAAGCCGCACGCCGCATCGCCACCGCGGGGCGCGTGGACGACGAAGGCGACGTCGGTTTGCTCACGGTTGACGAACTGGAAGCAGCGCTGCTCGGCAAGCCGGTCGAGCTCCGGCGGATAGTGGCCGATCGAAGCGCTGCGGTCCAGGCCCTCGAGAACGCGCCGGATCCTCCGCTGTTCATCGACGGGGCCGAGCCGCTCGACTGGCAACTCGAGGACGATGACCAGCGCGAGATCAAGGGAATCGGCGTCTGCGCGGGTGTCGTCGAGGGTCGGGCATGTGTGGCCAAAGGCCTCGACGACCTCGTCGACCTAGAGGACGGCCAGATCATCGTCGCGCCCTACACCGACGCCGGATGGACGCCCTACTTCGCGATCGCCGAGGGCATCGTGATCGAAACCGGCGGGCTGATGTCGCATTGCGCTGTTGTCGCTCGCGAGCTCGGCGTCCCCGCAGTGGTCAACGCCCGCGACGTCCTCGATCGGGTGAAGTCCGGTGATTGGCTTCGCCTGGACGGCAGCACCGGCGCCGTTGAAATCCTGCGACGGGAAGGACCCGAACATGTTCACCCCAGCCGATGACGAGTTTCATCTCCCGACCACGGAAGACTTCTGGTGGTCCGAGACCTACTTCTTCCAGTTCCACATCCCGGAGCCACGCATCTCGGTGGCGTTGTATCCGTGGCTGCGTGCCAATCTCGGGATGTGCGCTGCGGGTGTCGCGATTTGGGACGACACCGCCGATCTGCCGTGGGAGATGTTGTTGTGGGACTGGCAGTGGCAACTGCCCATGCCCGAAGGCAGGCTGCCGAACATCTCGATTGCCAACGGAATTGAGATCGACTGCCTGGAACCGCTGCAGCGCTATCGCATCAGGTATCGGTCGCCCGCGGAGACCGATCGCCGAGTCGAGTTGGATTTCACGTTCACCGGCATCCACCCCGTGTACCCGATCAGCATGGAGGCCCTCACATGGGTGGGCACCGGGCACTACGACCAGATGGGCCGGGTCACCGGCCGCCTGGAACTCGACGGAGTGGCTTATGACTTCGACGAATTCTCGATCCGCGACAGGTCCTGGGGCGCTCGCCCCGATATGGGTGACGGGATCGGCTACTCCGCGTACAGCTTCGCTGTCGCCGACGAAACCGACGGGGTGCACGCCATCTGGGCGTGCGCGGGCAACGGCGACCTGACGTTTGTCGGCGGCGTCCGAGTGATCGACGGCGAAACGATCCGTCTCCGCAGCGGCCGCCGCATCGTCGAACGTGCCAAGGGCACCGGTAAGCCTGAGGTCATGGAGGTTGCGTTGGAGGACGAGAACGGCGGGGTCTACTCGGCACATGGCCGATGCCTCAACGGCGGCCCGTTTCATCCGCGGCCCAACCTGTTCGCGTGGACCAGCCTGGTCGAGTGGGAGCGCGACGGCCGGGTGTTCTACGGCGGCGATCAGGACATCTGGTCCTACAACCTGTGGCGGGATTACCGTAGAGCCTTGAAGGTCGGCACGACAGCGCAGATGGCGGGCATCCCGGCCCTGGATCCGGCCGTCGGCATCGTGAGGTAAGCGATGTCCATCGTCAAGATCGGCGATCACGCCGACGTGAACCGCGAGTTGGTCGGCAACAAGGCCTTCAGCCTCAACACGATGGCGCGGCAGGGTCTGCCCGTACCGCCGGCGTTCGTGCTCACCGTCGACGAATGCAACCGCTACCTGTCCGGCGGAACCCTGACCGACGAGGTACGGCAGGGGTTGCGCACGGAGGTCGCCGCATTGGAGCGAGCACTCGATCGCACCTTCGGCGGCGGCGAACGACCCCTGCTGGTGTCGGTGCGGTCCGGGGCCGCCCGCAGCATGCCCGGCATGATGGACACCATCCTCAACCTGGGCATCAACACCGACGTCGAACAGCGTCTGTGTGAGTGGACCGGTGACAGCAGGTATCCCGCGGACACTCATCGCAGATTCGCCGACCAGTTCCGCGGCGTCGTCGGTGTGGCACCTCCCGACGATCCGTGGGAACAACTGGAAGCCGCGGTGGGTGCCGTCTTCCAATCATGGCAGTCGCCTCGCGCGATTGCGTATCGACGACACCATGGGATACCCGATGTCGGTGGCACGGCCGTCACGGTGCAGGCGATGGTGTTCGGCAACCTGGACGACAAGTCCGGAACGGGCGTGCTGTTCACTCGCGACCCCGTGAGCTCTGCCTCGGCTCCGTTCGGTGAGTGGCTGCCCGGCGGCCAGGGTGAAGACGTCGTCTCGGGCAGGCATACACCGCTGCCGTTGGATGAACTTCGCCGCTCCCTTCCGAAAGTCCACGAGGAATTGATGACGGCCGCCCAGTTACTCGAGCGCTCGATGCGCAACGTGCTGGACATCGAGTTCACTGTCGAATCGGGAGCACTCTGGCTCCTGCAATGCAGGGTCGCGAAACGCTCCGCAACCGCCGCCATCCATCACGCGGTGGCGCTCGAACGCGAGGGCATCGTCTCTGTGAGCGAAGCCTTGGCGATGATCAGTCCGCAGCAGTTGGCAGCCTTCCTCCGTCCTCGCCTCGCGCCACGTGCACAGGCAGAGGCGGTGCTGCTGGCCGCCGGGGAGACCGCCTGTCCCGGTGTGGCGTCAGGTGTTGTCGTGACCGACGCCGACGAAGCCGACGACATGGCCGCCGCGGGTGTCGATGTGGTGCTGGCACGGCCGACGACCGACCCGAACGACGTCCACGGCATGCTCGCGGCCGTCGCCGTGATCACCGAGATCGGCGGTGCCACCTCGCATGCGGCGGTTGTGAGCCGCGAGCTCAACCGGGTATGCGTGGTCGGATGCGGTGAAGGCACCCTGATGGACCTCGCTGGTCGGACGGTCACGGTCGACGCGACGGATGGCGAAATCCTCGACGGGAGACTAGAGGTCGAGACGCCGTCGCCCGACCACCCCGACGTCGCCGTCATCCAAGCCTGGCTGCGGGAATGTCCAGAGACACCGGCCACGACGCAGTTGAAGTCGGTTCTGGCGATTACGTAGTGCGCTTGTGCCACTCCTCGTTGCCGACGGGCTGACTCTTCTCGCGAGCAGACGCAAAGTGCGCACTTTCCTCGGCGTGTCGGCGGACTTTGCGGCTGCTCGCCAGAGGAGCGGCGCCAGATTGCGCGGGCAATCTTGTATCGGGCCATCCTCGTGGGTTTCACAGGTAGGTTGCGTCGCATGGAGACCAGAGGTCCACGCGTCATCGCATTCGCCGGGAGCCTGCGCACGGATTCGGCCAACAAGAAGCTGGCGCGCGCCATGGCTGTCGGCGCAGAGCGTGCAGGCGCGGAGGTGCGCTTCCTTGACCTGAAGGACTTTCCGGTGCCGGTGCTCGACGCCGATCTCTTCGACGCGGTGAGCAGCGATCCACATCGACTGTTCGACGAAGGGGGTCGAGTCGGTCCGCCGCATCGCATCCCGCTGCCCGCCGGCGTTCTGGAACTCAAGGAGCATCTCCGATGGGCCGACGGTTGGCTCGTCGCCACCCCGGAATACGGCGGTTCGATACCGGGGATGCTGAAGAACCTGATCGACTGGCTGACCCGGCTCGCGCCCGGCGAGGCACCACTGGACAACTTCACCTTCAAGGTCGTCGCCCGCGCCTGTGTATGTCTGGAGGGGCACGGTCACGGCGCGTTGGCCGAGTTGACGCGGCTACTGACCACCCTGGGCGCTGTGGTCCTTCCCGGGAACGACGTCTTCTATGTCGCCGACGACCTCTTCGACGACAGTGGCAGCTTCCGCGACCCAACGCTGGTGCGCTCGGCCGAGCGCATCGGACGACGGCTCACTGACTCGATTCGCCGCTTTCATGGCCTCACCGAACCGTCGTGACGGTTCCCATCACTGGTCAGGTGGCGAAGCCGCATCGGCGGCACGATTGGTACTCAGACCGCCGTACTCACCGGCGTTCGGCTGAAAACTCTGAGCCCACCGCCGCATCATGCGGAACATCGTGGCCTCTTCGGTCTGCAGCGATGGCGGCTCGACGAAGCGCTGGTGCTGCCAGATCGCGAGGTCCTCGGGGAAAACCGACTCGATGGCCTTGAGCCTGACGGTGCGCTCCTCGTCGCTTTCGCCATCGATTTTCTCGATGAACAGCGTCTGGCGCAGTGTCGACGTCTGCGCATCGCCCGGTGTCACCGAGATGACCGAATGGGTGTTGTCGCGGCCGGAGAACCGCGTGTAGGCCATTCCCACGCCCCACTGCTTGAGCGTCACCGTGTCCTCTCGTCGAGGGCTGTCGATCTTGCGTTTACCCCGCGAGTGCACCCTCAACTTCGTCATGAAGTAGGCGTCGGTGACTTCGTAATCCACCAGCGTCGGCAGGTCGCGGGTGTGGTGTACATAGCGGAAATGGATTGGGTCGACGATGTTCTCGGCGACCACCCGCGGTTCGATGGACAGCTCACCGTAGTCAAATGCGCTGCCTATGGTTGCGACGTCCCAGAACTCACCCGTCGGATACTCGTCGCTGAGATCCTCGAACAAGTCGGGTATCGACCACGCCGGCGGTTGACCGGCAACGTCGTGCCACAGATAGACGATGCCGTTGCGCTCGCACACGGGCCACGCCTCGATCCGCCGCCTGCTCGTCCGCCCCTGCGGCACCGCCACGTTCTGCCCGTCCGGCCCCCAGGTCCACCCGTGGAACGGGCACACGATGCAGTCGTCAACTACCCGGCCTCCGTAGCCCAGGTGCGCGCCGAGGTGCTGACAGATAGCGTCCAGGCAGCGCACCTGCCCGCCGGTCGACCGGTAGAGCACCAGTTCCTGGCCGAACACCTTGAGCGGCTTGACATCACCGGGTGCGAGTTCATGCGACCAGCCGACGACGAACCAGCCATTCGGCGCCATCCACGCCGGGATCCGCACCTCTGGTTCGCTGTCGGTCACCGTGATCGATTTGCGCACAGCAAGCCCACCTCCACATCGCGAAGATGACTGACGCTAACGATACTTAGACAGATGTGTCAAGTATTGACGAGCAGGGCCCGGAGCATCCCCTGTGCGGTCGCGATCGCCGCTTGCCGGCTTCTTTGAGAGCCGTCCATGCGGGAGGCGAACCAGAGCGATTCGAGCATCGCCTCCACCGCCAACCCTTGAAAGACGGGTTCACCGAGCGAGTTCCCGCGCACACGGTCGAAGCTGTGGCCGATGCGGGTTGCCCATCGCCGTTGCGCCTTCCATCCGGATTGCTGCAAGGTGCGGTCAGCGAACGCCGCCTGCCGCCATACCGTGGCGAACGCCCCGAAATCATCGAAGTACGAGAAGAACTGCTCCACCCAGGAGGCGAGAGCACCGTCGTCAGGCTGTACCGGCAACGCATCGAGCGCCTCGAGAACCAGGCTCAGTCGCTCGACGGAGCGCTCGGCGACCGCCAGGAACGCATCTTGCTTGGTCGCGAAGTAGACGTAGAAGGTTGGACGCGAAACGCCTGCCCGCTTGGCGATCTGCTCGACCCTGGTACTCGAGTAGCCCAGCTCCTGGAACGTCAGGCGAGCTCCTTCGAGAATCTGCTCCCGGGTGCGATCCGTCTTGGCCCCTGCCGCCCACGGCGGCGTACGTTCGCGCGGCTTCATCGCCTTGAGTGAAGCACACGCCGTGGACCCGGCTGCCTGTTCTCACGAGCAGACGCAAAGTGCGCACTTTCCTCGGCGTGTCGGCGGACTTTGCGTCTTCTCGCGCGGGGAAAGTCAGCGATCGACCGCGCCGAGGCCCCGCAGCACGAAGCCCATCAACTGCTCGATGTCGTCGGATACGTCACCGGTTGACTTCTGGTGGAACCGATCGAGAAGTGCGGCCTCGAATGCAGCACGAATCGACCGCGCATCCGCCTCCGGAGTGCATTTGGTGAAGGTGCCATCGGCTTTGCCGCGGTGCAGGATCGCGGCGATCGATGCCTGATCGGTCGCACTGACGAGTTCGAGTTCGCGGGCATACCCCGGCGTGCGCCGCATTTCCTCGGAATAGAAAGTGGCCATCCTTTTACGCTTACGCGGGTTCGACACGAGCTCGAACATGTGCGTCATCCACGACCGCAGGGCATCGACGGGATCCTTGGCATGCGCCACGACCTCGCGCTGTTGCGCCTGCACCGCCTCCCGGTCGCGCCGGAACATCTCCAGCAGCAGGTCATGCTTGGTGCTGAAGTTGCGGTAGAACGCTCGCGTGCCGAGGCCGGCCTCGTCGAGGATCTCGGTGATCGACGCCGAGGACCCCGAACTGCGGTCCAGACACCGGTAGGCAGCATCGATGATGTGCTGCCGCTCCGCTGAGCGGTCGACCGTCTTGCCCTCAGCCACAGTGGATCACACCGGCATCCTGCCACTTCGCGATCGTCGCGTCATCGTAGCCGAATTCGCGCAGCACCTCCGACGTGTGCTGGCCGGCCAGGCAACCACCGGGCGCCCTGGTCTCGGAGCGGCTCAATCCGACCAGAGGCGAGAACCGCAGATGTTCGTCGAACACCGGGCTGACGGCAGAGACCGTGTACTCCTCTGCCAGTAGTGGATCCGTCTGGATCAACCGTGCCGGAGCGCCTTCGTAGAGTTCCACGCACCCGACCCCCGCCGCGTTGAGGTGCTTCTCCCAGAACGCTGCCGACTCCTTGCTGAACACCGATTGCAGCCGTCGGGCCAGGTCGTCGTCGAAGGATTCGCGGCCATCGACGGTCGAGAACCGATCGTCGTCGTCCAGGTCGGTGAACTCACGCAGCGCCGAGACCAGTGGCGCCCACTCCTTGTCCTGCGGTGCGGCCAGGAAGATCCGACCGTCGCTGCCGTCGTACATCCGATACAGCGCGGACAGGCCAGTCCCGTTGTGCGCCGGCGTCAACGGGTCCGGTGCATCGGCATAGTCGACCACCCAGTCGGTGAGCGCATGGGTGGCGGTGGCCAGCATCGAGGTGCGCACGTCGCCGAGCGGGTGGCCACGGTCGCGGCCGATGAGCGCGGTGAGGATCGACGACGCCACGGCCAGTGCCGCCAGGCCGTCGCACTGCAACTCCGGTGCGGTGCCCGCGCTCGTCACGCGCGGTGCTTGATGGATGACCTCATCGAGATTGGCCGTGGCACACGCGGCGTCCGGGGTGTTCGCCAGCGCCACCCCTCCGGCGGCCGCGATGCTCGGCGCATACGCAGGACGCGCGCCGAAGGGACCGTCGACGCCGTAGCCCGGCGCGGACACGTAGATCACGTCCGGGTTGATCGCGCGCAAGGTCTCCGCGCCGATCCCCAGCCGATCCGCGGCGCCAGCCCGCATGGACTGCAGCACCACATCGGCCGAAGCCGCCAGCCGGTGCGCCACCGCTCGGCCCTCTTCGGTGTGCAGATCCACCTGGATGCTTTCCTTGCCCTGCATCACCTTGGCACCCGCCGACTCCGGGAATTGCAGAAGGCTGCGGATGTTGTCGCCGTTCATGGCCTCGAACTTGATGACCCGGGCACCGAGATCGGCGAGCACACTGGATGCGTATGGCGCGGCGAACATTTCGCCGAACTCCAGAATCGAGACGCCGCTCAGCGGTGGCTGCGAGCCGCCCCCGCCAGGCTCAGGCACCGAGTCCGCCGGTTGCCAGCCGTCCCCCGCGTCGCCGAGCCGGGGTGCGGGATCGGGTTGGCACAGCGGGCCGTGCGCGGTGTGGATGAGCGTGGTGGGTTGGCGCACCGGGCCGACCTCGGGATCGTCGACGATCACCGAACGCTTGTCGTGGATCAGCTGGGGATGGTCGAACACCTGCGGGCCGGACCGAAACAGCTCGGCGCACAAGTTGGGGTTCTCGTCGAAACACTGCTGCCATTCCGCAAGCGTTCGCTCACCCACCTTGGCCAGCAGGATCGACCAGAACTCCTTATACAACTCCGGACTTTCCAGTGCGGGAAAGCCTTTCCATTTCGGATCGGCGAGCAGCTCCATCACGCCGAACTCCGTCAGCATCGCCGCGAACAGATCCGGCGACACCTGGGCGAACTGCAGCCAATGGCCGTCCTTGGTCGGCGCCGTGAGCAGCGCCAGCAGCATCGGGCTCTGCGGTGTGCCCTGTTCGGTCCAGGCCTCCACGGTGTTGTACGCCTCCGGCCACCGGATGCCGACCAATTCACCGAACCAGTTCCAGGCGTCGACGGCGTGCACACCGCGGACAAGATCGGATTCGACGATCTGCCCAAGTCCGCTGCGGTCTCTCTCGTGTAAAGCGGCCAGAATCCCGTGCACCGCAATGTGTCCCGCTGCGAAGCTGGCGTACGGAACCGTGACATACGACGGGCGCGGTGGATTCGCCATCCGACGCACCGCGTGTGAGAGGCCGGCTTTGGCCAGTACCAGCCCTTCGTAGCCCTTGAGGTCGCGCCACGGCCCGCGGCGCCCCCACCCGGTGATGTGGGCGATCACCAGCCGCGGGTGACGGGCCGACAACGCGTCGGAGTCGATGCCCGCCGCGGCCAGCCCCGCCGGGCTGAGCGTGGTGACCAACACGTCGGCGGCGGCGAGCACATCGTCGAACTGGGCGGCGCCGTCGTTGCTCTTGAGGTCGAGAACGCGACTGCGCTTGTTGCGCCCGAGCGCGGGCCAACCACGCAGCGCGCGCAAGGGACTGCCGCCGGGGGGTTCGAGCATCAACACGTCCGCGCCGGCATCGGCCAGAAATTGCGTGCACACCGCACCGGGCAGCGTGGTGGACAGATCCACCACGCGGACGCCGGCAAGCGGCTCCACCGACTCGGGGGCGGCATGGGCACCGGTTGGGGTCGACAAGGGACTTCCGCCTCCTATAAAAGTAGTGAAAATAGCTTTTTCGGACCGCCTCACATACCTACGCGACATGTGACATGAATCGCATCGTAGCGAAGCAGACGGCGCGAATCTACTGCGGATTTGCCCCGACAAGGCTTGACAGGCCATAAGATCGCCCCATAGTTTGGTGAAAATAGATTTTTCAGCCCAGCGCCCTCGGCGGTTGGAGGACCGTATGACGAAGATCTGGACGAACTCCGGTGATTCCCACTTTCTGGAGCCCGACGACCTGTGGCAGTCCCGGCTGCCCAAGCGGTTGGCCGAGTTGTGCCCACGGTCCGAACGGGATGACGACGGCGAGTACGAGACCGTCTACGTCGACGGTCAGATCTTCCGACGCAAACTGCCCTCGTCGGCGATGCTGGCTTTCGCCGAGTTGAGCATGCGGCCCGAAGGTGGCCGCGACGCGAAAGCCCGCCTGGCAGACCTCGACAACGAGGGCGTGTGGGGAGAGGTGGTCTTCCCGTCCCTGGGGATGTGGGCCTCCACCTTCCGAACACCGGAGTTGCTCAAGGCGTGCGCGCGGGCCTCCAACGAGTGGGCAATCGACGAGATCGCATCGGTTTCACCGCGCTATGTGGTCACCGCACAGGTCTCCACCCTGGTGGTCGACGACGCGGTCGAGGAACTGCAGTGGGCGGCCGACAACGGATTCAAGGCGGTCTTCCTGCCGACGATGCCGCATCCCGACGCCCCCGACTGGCACCGCGACGACTGGGAACCGCTGTGGGCGGCCGCCGAGGAGGCGGGCATGGTGATCGCGTTCCACATCGGCACCGACCCGGTCGATGTGGAGGCGGGCAACAGTGTCACCGGTGGCGCCGGCCTGGTGTACCGCGGCCCCGGCGGCGCCATCATGAACTACGCCGAGACGACGTTCTCCGGCCAGCGGGCGACCATGAAGATGGTGGCCTCCGGTGCGCTGGACCGTCATCCGAACCTCAAGGTGCTGATCTCCGAGGGCGGTGCGACATGGGTGCCGTTCCTCGGTGATCGGCTGCTCGAAGGGTACCGACAACACCATATGGCGGTGCGGCCCAAACTGAGTCGCAACCCGAAGGAGATCCTCTACAGCCAGGTGTACGCGTCGTTCCAGCACGACGAGACCGCGGTGCAGGCCTTTGAACACATGGGCTATCGCAACGTCATGTTCGGCAGTGACTACCCGCACATGGAAGGCACGTTCGGCCATACCCAGGACACGTTGAAGACACTCTTCGACGGAGTCAGCGACGAAACCCGGCTGCGCATCACCCAGGGCGCGTTCTTCGAGTTGTTCCCCGACGTGCCACCGGTGCCGGCCGATGCGTGACGTCGCGATCGTCGGCATCGGTGCGACGCCCTATTACAAACGAGGTCAGTCGCTGCCGAAATCCATCACCGAACTCGGCGGCGAGGCGATCCTCGCGGCCTGCGAGGACGCCGGACTGTCCGTCCGCGACATCGACGGCTTCGCGTACTACTCGGGGGCCAGCGCCGGCTACACCGAGAAGATGGACACCGCCGATTTCATGGAGACCCTCGGCATTCCCGAGGTCCGCTTCACCGCCGCGTTGACCTCCGGCGGCGGCGGTTCCGCCGGGGCCATCGGACTGGCCCGGGCGGCGATCGTGGCCGGTGACGCCTCCGTCGTGGTCACCGTGATGGCGCTGCAGCAGTCCAAACAGCGTCTGGGGTCGGTGTTCTCGGCGATGGATCCGGACCCAATCAATTCGTTTCTGCAACCGTCGGGTCTGTTCGGCCCCGGTCAGCTGATGTCGGTACTGGCGCGACGCCACATGCATCTGTACGGCACCCGCCGCGAGGCGTTCGCCGAGATCGCGATCTCCACCCGAACCAACGCGCTGAACCGTCCCAAGGCGATGCACCGAACACCGTTGACGCTGGAGGACTACTACAACGCCCGGATGCTCGCAGAACCGTTGTGCCTCTATGACTTCTGCCAGGAGACCGACGGAGCCGTCGCGGTGATCACCACGAGCATCGACCGCGCACGTGACCTTCGTCAGCCGCCGGTGCCGGTGGCCGCCGCCGCGCACGGCGGGGTCAAGGACTGGGGACGTGCGTTCGCCTGGATGGGCATGCCTGACGAGTACTTCGCGTCCTCGGGCAACAAGCCGATCGCCGACCGGCTCTATCAGCAGGCCGGTATCACCGCCGATGACATCGACGTCGCACTGCTCTACGACCACTTCAGCCCGATGGTGCTGATGCAACTCGAGGACTACGGGTTCTGCGAGAAGGGCGAGGGCGGCGCGTTCGTGGAGAGCGGCGCCATCCGCTACGACGGCGGCACCATCCCGGTCAACACCCACGGCGGTCAGCTGTCGGAGGCCTACATCATCGGCATGACCCACATCATGGAAGGAGTCGAGCAGATGCGCGGCACCGCCATCAACCAGGTGCCCGACGCGGAACTCGCGTTGGTCACCGGAGGGCCGGCCAGTCTGCCGGTCAGCGGCCTGATCCTGGGGCGTGCCTCGTGAGCGCGCCGCCTGCTGCGCTGGCGACCCCCCTGCCCGGTGAGCATGTCCGGATCGCGGTCAACAAGGACACCGAGCCATTCTGGCAGGCCGCCAAGGAACGGCGACTGGTCGCGCCGCAATGCGCCGAGTGCGGCACCTTCCGGCTGCCACCGACACCGTTCTGCCCGGACTGTCAGTCAAAGAACGTCAATTGGGTTGAGCTGCGCGGCGATGCGATCGTGTACAGCTTCGCGGTGGTCCACGGAATCCCGGGCATGCCCGATCTGACGGTGGTCCCCGCGGTGGTCGATCTTCCCGATGCGCCGGGTGCGCGACTGGTCAGCAACATCGTCGACGTCGACCCTGCCGATGTGGCGATCGGAATGGCTCTCCGCGTTGATTTTTCGCCGATCGCCGACGGCTGGCTGCTGCCCGTTTTCCGAGCCGCTGACCATGGCTGACGACGACAGCGCCCTGCACGAAAAGCCCCTGGAATTTCTCACCAGTATCGCCAACACCGGCGGCTCCTGCGACGGACAGTCGATCCTGCCCGACAACGGCCGCTTCCGGGCGTCATGCACCTGCGGCGCCTGGAGCGTCGACGTCGACGACCCGCAGGAAGGTCTGCGGTTGGCCCGCATCCACACCGGCAGCGCGCCGGACTGACGACAGAGGAGAGACCGTGGGGAACCTGGACGGCAAGGTCGCTTTCATCACCGGGGCCGCTCGCGGCCAGGGGCGCGCGCACGCCGTGCGTCTGGCCGGCGACGGCGCGGACATCATCGCGCTCGACATCTGCGCCGACATCGACTCGATGGACTATCCGAACGCCACACCCGCCGAACTCGACGAGACGGTCAAGCTCGTCGAGGACCAGGGCCGCCGAATCGTGGCCCGGCAAGCCGATGTTCGTGACGCCGAGGCGGTCGACGCCGCCGTCCGAGACGGTGTGGAACAACTCGGCGGCCTGGACATCGTGGTGGCGAACGCGGGGATCGTGCGGCTCACCGACGGCCCGAATGCCCGCCAGATCTTCCGCGACATCATCGACGTCAACCTCGTCGGCGTGTGGAACACCGTCGAGTCGGCCATCCCCCACCTCATCGCGGGCGGCCGCGGCGGCTCGATCGTGATCACCAGTTCCAGCGCCGGGCTGAAGGCCACCGGCACCGACCGCGCGGGCGGTCAGGCCTATGCCGCAGCCAAGCGCGGGATAGTGGGACTGATGCAGGTGTGGGCCAACCATCTCGGGCCGCATTCCATCCGCGTCAACACCATTCACCCGACCGGCGTGGCGACGGGCATGGTGATGAACGAGACGATGGCCAGGCTGTTCGAGGAAGGCGACGTCGCGTTGTCAGCCATGCAGAACGTCCTGCCCATCCAGATCCTGCAACCCGAAGACGTTGCAGGAGCCGTGGCCTGGCTTGTCTCCGACGAAGCCAAATTCATCACCGGCACCGCGTGGCCGCTCGACGCCGGCTTCGCGGTGCGTTGACACAGGAGAGAAACGATGACCGCTTCGACACTCGACTCCACCCGTCCGGAAGTGACACTTCGCATCGGCGCCGAGAAGCGCCGCACCGCATCAGGGGGCACCTTCGCCCACATCAACCCGTGCAACGGCACCCCAGACGCCGAGATCCCGATGGCGGGACCCGCCGAGATCGACGAAGCCGTCAAGTCGCCCACGATGCCTTCGCAAGTTGGCGGCGGACCGATCCCACCGAGCGCAGGACTGTGCTGATGCGCTTGGCGGACTTGATCGAGCAGCACACCGACGACTTCGTGCGCCTCGGCACGTTCGACAACGGTATTCCCACAGGCCTGGTAAGCGGCCTGGTCGGCATGTCGGTGGAATGGACGCGGTACTACGCGGGGTGGGCCGACAAGATCACCAGCGAGGTGACGAGTTCCTATCGCGCCCACGGTGAGTTCAGCTATACGCTCAGCCAGCCCTACGGCGTCGTCGGCGTGATCATCACCTGGAACGGTCCGCTCATCTCGCTGGCGATGAAAGTGCCCGCGGCCCTTGCCGCCGGGAACACGGTGGTGATCAAGCCGTCCGAGCTCACCCCGTTCAGTGCCATGTTGTTCGCCGATCTGGCGACCGAGGCCGGAGTTCCCGACGGTGTGGTCAACGTGGTCCCCGGCTCGGCGGAGGCAGGTGCCGCGCTCGTCGAGCATCCGCTGGTCAAGAAGGTCAGTTTCACCGGCGGTCCGGACACCGCTCGCAAGATTCTGCATTCGTGTGCCGAACACATCAAACCGTCGGTCATGGAACTCGGCGGCAAGTCGGGCAACATCATCTTCGAGGATGCGAACCTGGACGTCGCCTGTAGCGTCGGCACATTCGTATCGATCGGGTTCATGAGCGGTCAGGGCTGTGCCCTTCCCACTCGGATGATCGTGGCGCGCCCCATCTACGACGACGTCCTCGCACGCGTCTCGGCTCTCACGTCGATGATCAAGGTCGGCAACCCCCTCGAGCCCGACACCATGGGAGGTCCCGTCATCAACGAGGCTGCGCTGCAGCGGATCACCGGGATGATCGACCGCGCCAAGGCGGACGGCGCGCGGCTGATCGCGGGCGGCGAACGGATCGGTGGCGACCTCGCGGACGGGTACTTCCTGGCGCCGACCGTGTTCGCCGACGTCGATCCTCACTCGGAACTGGCACAGAAAGAGGTCTTCGGGCCGGTGCTGTCGGTCATCCCGTTCGACACCGAGGAACAGGCCATCGAGATCGCCAACAGCACACCCTATGGCCTTTCGGGGTACATATTCACCGACGATCTCAAGCGCGCTCACCGAGTCGCCGAGGAGATGGACACCGGCGAGGTGTTGATCAACGGCGCCGCACCGCTGAAGGTGCACCGACCGTTCGGAGGCATCGGGATCAGCGGGATGGGCAAGGAAGGCGGCCGCGAAGGCCTCACGGAGTTCCTGCGGACCAAGAGCATCGGCATCGGGTGATCACCGATCTCGGCGCGCCGCGCTGCGAACTGCATCCGCTGCACGGCATTCACGAGCCCACGCAGCGGACGCCCGAGCGGCGTCCCGGGACGGTCCGGCGCACCAGTTCGATTGACATGACCCGTGATCCGGGGTCATTGGATCCGGTGTACCTCCGGGGTCGCGCACGTGATCTCCGAACCGGCGACGACGGCACCACCACCGAAATCGGGCACGCCGCTTTACGAGCCACCGTCGGGATGGTCGCCCGTGTCGTGCAGCACCTCGAGGTCGATCCACCCGTTTCCGGTACACACCTCGTCGGCGCGCCGGCGATGAGCGGTTTCCGCGCCGCGGTCGACGAGGCAGCACCTGCCCTTCGGGCCCCGCGAGATCTTCGCTATACCCTGCTCGACGACGTACCCGTCGCCACGCTGATCTCCGGACACGCCCTGTCTGCGTCGGGAGTCCCCGGGCTGGTAGCGAAGCTCGGCTATCTGCCGGTCGCCGACCAATGCGCGGGCTTCGTCACCGGCGGTCTGTTGATGGCGTCATTCGAGCAGGGCGAATCCGCACTGGTGACCGGGCCGGAGGCTCCTGAGCTCGACGACCCGGACGACCCGCTGGCATGGCATGATCTGGCTCCGCTGCCCGTTCACGGCATGCGCCGGCGTCGCAGGCTCGACGTGTGCCGGGACGGGTCCCAGGTCTCGGTCGATGCGATGTTTCGCGACACCTATGTCCGGGTCGACGGCACCGAGACGGTCATCCACGAGTACACACTCGACGCAACCGTGGACCCGACGACCGCGGTGATCCTGCGCAGTGCGGCGACGCCGCGGGTCCTGCCCTGGCAGGACTGTCCCGGCGCCGTCGCCAGCGCCGGCCGTCTTGTCGGAATGACGCTGGACGAGCTGCACTTTCGGGTGCGCCAGGAATTGCAGGGCACGTCCACCTGCACGCACCTCAACGACCTTCTTCGCAGCGTCGCTGACACGGCGGCGCTGATCCCTGTGCTCGACCTCGACTAAAAGATGTGGAGACCGATGCCCACGACATTGTCCTTCGATGTCTCTGCCGCGATCGACAGCGGCGAGCGGCTCACCCAGACCGCGTGGGCGTTTCTGCCCGAGCAACCAGCCGCGGCGCAGGCGATTTTGGTGTGTCTCGCCGGCGGCCTGTACGACAAGCACTACTGGCACATGGAGATTGACGGGCACCCGGGATACAGCTTCGGTGAACACATGGCCGACGCGGGCTACATCGTGATCGCCGTCGACCACCTCGGCGTGGGTGAGAGCACCGACCCCACCGACTCCGGGCCACTTGGTCTGGAACTGCTTGCCACCGGCGACGCCGAGGTGGTACGTCAGATCCGCGCACAGGCCGCCGATGGAACGCTTCTCGACGGCCTCCCGCCGGCCAACCTGCCACTCGTCGGTGTCGGCCACTCGATGGGATCGTGTCTGACCACAATGGTCCAGGCCCGCGAAGGCGGGTATGACGCGGTGGCGCTGCTCGGTTACGGCGTGCAGATCACCAACGTTCACGAGCAAGACGCGGATGCCGACGACCTCGAGTCCCGTATCCAGCAGAGCCTGGAGACCGCATACCAACTCACCGGCACCACACCGGGTGACTCCTACATGATCGCCCCGCGCGACTACCTGGCCGACATGTTCTACGCCGGCGAGGTGCCGCAGGACGTGATGGACGCCGACACCGCGGTGCAGAGCAGAGTGCCGATTCGTGCCGGTGCCGAGGTGACCACACCGGGTTTCGTCGAAAAGTACACACCGCAACTGGACGTGCCGGTGTTCCTGGCCTTCGGCGCAGCGATCGACGTGTCACCCGATCCGTATGCGGAACCGGCCAACTACACCGGATCACCCAACGTCACGCTGTACCTGGTGCCGAAGGCCGGGCACTGCCACAACTTCGGCAGCCACCGCGCCGCGCTGTGGGACCGCATCGCGGCGTGGATCCCGACGGTGGTGCGATGAACCCGAGCCGCGAGTTCCGGTTCGGCGTGGCCCTGTCCACGCTGAAGTCACGCGATCAGTGGCGCGATGCCGTGCGCCGCGCTGAAGACCTCGGCTATGACGTGCTGCATCTGCCTGACCACCTCGCGACGCCGGCACCCTTCCCCGCGCTGCTTCTCGCCGCCGAGATGACGACCCTGCGGGTCAGTCCGTTCGTTCTCAATGCGGGCTTCTACAAGCCCGCCCTGCTGGCCCGTGACGCCGCGGCACTCGATCTCCTCACCGACGGGCGTTTCGAGCTCGGCCTGGGTGCGGGTTACGTCAAGCAGGAGTTCGAAGCGGCTGAGCTCGAATTTCCCAGCGCCGGACGCCGTGTCGATCACCTCGTACATACCACCCGCTACCTCCGCGAACACGTGCCCAGTGTGCCCATCATGGTCGCCGGGTCGGGTGATCGAGTGCTCACCCTTGGCGCTGAAGCGGCCGACATCATCGCGTTCAGTGGCGCCCGCCCGAACAGCATCGCCGCCGATCCGCTTGCGGAACTGGTGGACTTCGTCCGGCAGAAGGCGGGCGAGCGCTTCGATGATCTGGAGCTGAACCTCACCATCACCGCCTTGCCCCACGACGGCAGCGGAAAGCCGAAAATCCTTCGGACAGCGGGCTTCGGGCAGAGCCTCACCGACGAGCAGATCCTTGACTCCCCGACCACGCTGGCGGGTACGCCGGCTGACATGGCCGACACGCTGCGTGACTACGCCGCGAATTGTCGCGTTTCCTACCTCAGCGTTCCTCAGTTGCACATGGAGGCGTTCAGCAAGGTGATCGCCGAACTCCGCTGACGGTTATTTCAACTGGCCCGCAGCGGTCGTCTGGTATGTGGTGAACGGTTGACACGGCAGGTGGGCGGCCATGGCCGATCCGGGCGGACCCAGCGAGGCCTTGTGTCGGATAAGCCGACGGTAAAAGAGTTGGCAGAGTTCGGCATCGTGCCGTCCGCCGTCCTCGAGTACGAACTGCTCGAGTGCGGCGTCACCGTCCTGCCAGGTCTTCGGGCGGTGCCCGAGAAGTGGTGCGAGGTCGTCGAGATCGGCATTGGTGATCTCGGCGCCGATCTCGTCTTCGCGCTGAAGGTAGCGGGCGAGGCGGAACGCGACCCGTAGCCGGTATCGGGCGTAGTCGTCGTCGACGGCAATGTCCCGCAACATGTCTACGAGTTGTCGATGCGCGGTGGCCGCCGGTGTCGGGGGCACGTCGGGCAGCTCGGGTGCTTCGAGTTCGAATCCCAGGCGCTCAGCGAGCGCTTCCATCGCGTGCAGGTTCGTCTCGCTGCACCAGTGCAGGTTGGTCATGTAATCCGAATCCGGGGACGGATTGTTGAGTGAGTTCCGAAATGCGAGCTCATTGGTCAGTGTGAACGCGATGTGATGCAACTGCACCGCTTCGATGTCCACGGGATGACCACCGGCGCGCTCGTACTCTGCGTACAGAGTATTGAAGTCACCGAAATGCAGCACAGTGTCTCGCATTCGAGGCGCCCCGAGGTCCATCATCGGGTCCCCGATGTGCCCGATCTCCACGTCGAGAAGCGCGATCAGCCGCCCATCCTGTTGATGGAGCTGCCCGGAATCCCACACGATGGCCGACTCCCGGCCCCGGGTGTCCACAGGGTTGCGTCTGAGCCAGCCCAACACGAACTCCAGCAGCGGGTTCGGCGCATTCTTCCCCGCGCGCCACACTTCTTCGAACCGACCAATCCCGAATCGGCCTGCCTCGGCCGGAGTCGGCGCCCGCAAAACCCCGGCCTCGACGAACGGTTGCAGGGGAAGTCGGTGGAGTTCGGCCAACTGGGCCATGTACGCGCGCATGACCGCATCGCGCTGGGCGGTGCTCAACCCCTCGAAGCCGGGTTGACCGTCGACGCGGTCCATGACATAGGCAGGTAACTCGTCGATCCATCCGTACACGGACGGCACCCGGATGCCATGCTCGTGCATCACCCGCTGCAGCGACATCTCGTGACGCAACGGAAACTGCATGGGAATGTCGGCACCACGTTCACCGCGCACGACAAGCGCGACGGACTCACCGTCGCGGTCGACATCGACAAACCAGGTCGGCCGCCAACGTGCCTGCCGCACAACGGTTGTTACCCGGCCCCCGAGCTCTCGTTCCACCCAACCCGTGATCAGCGCACTCGACGCCGAATCGCCGGAGACCACACTGGACACCTACCGCCACCACCTTCGTCACCATCGCGCACCAACAGTCCGACATTATCGACGTTTTGTTGGAATGTCTACAGTTTGTGTATTTTGTCGGATATCGTCGCGGTCATGACGGCTCGACCCGATCCGACGCGGAGCGGCGCGTGGGGCGCGGACACCCCCGTCGACGAGGAAGACGCGCGTGAGCGACTGCTCCTGGCCGCCGAAGCCTGCTTTGCGACGCGCGGGCCGTCCCGCACCCGAATGAGCGACATCGCTCAGGCGGCGGGGGTGCACCGGTCGACGCTGTACTACTACTTTCCGAACAAGAACGCGGTGCTGGTGGCATCGTTCGTTCGCGGTTTGACCGAGGTTCTCAAGGCAGCCGACCCCTGTTGGGGCACAAGCGAACCCTTCCTCGAACGACTGGTTCAGGTATCACTGGTGGGCAACGAAGCAGTACGCAGTTCGGCCGCTCTCAGGATGTTCATCGACGAAGAGGAAGCCGCGCGCACGTATCAGGCCGTCGAGACATCGGCGTTGTGGCAACGAACGCTCATCGATGCACTCGGGCCGCGTCTCGCCGAGGCTGCCGCCACCGGCGAGGTCCGCAATGACGTTTCACCAGCGACACTGGCGCGTTGGATCGCTCGAGTCAATTTCAGCCTGATGACCGAGCCCGGAAACCCGGACGACGGCGGCGACGAGGGGATCCTGCGCACCTTCCTGATCGCATCGCTTCGGCCCGACGTCGCTGCGGGCGCGGCCATGGGACCTTCCGTCGAACAGATTAATTATCATACTGATTGTGATGCTGACATTGGAGCCGGAGCTCGAAGGCCTTCGCGAGGCGATCGCGGCGCAGGCGA